>SYBH01000028.1 GCA_005787345.1 Actinomycetota bacterium | reverse complement strand
GTAGCCGCGGCATTCAGCCCGACATCATCGTTTGTCGAAGCGAAGCGGCGCTTTCTCCCGACCTCAAGCGCAAGATCTCGAATCTGTGTGACGTTCCCGTTGAAGCTGTCGTCAACGCCGCTGATGCGCGAAACCTCTATGAGGTCCCACTCGTCATGCACGAAGAAGGCCTCGATGAGTACGTCTGCAAGATGTTCGGCTTCACCGATCGTGAAATCGATTTGTCCGAATGGGAAATCCTCGTCGATCGTGTCGAGAACTCAAACATTCCAGTTCGCATCGGAATTATTGGTAAGTATGTTGCGCTCCCTGATGCGTACCTATCAGTTGTGGAATCACTGAAACACGGTGGCTTCTTCCATGCGGCCGACGTTTCAGTTGAATGGGTGCAGGCCGAAGACGTCGAAGCGATGACGGCCGACGGTCGACTGGGCGAGCTCGATGGCATCGTCATTCCTGGTGGCTTCGGCGAGCGTGGAGTTGAAGGAAAGATCGCCGCTGCCCAGTACGCCAGAGAAAACGACCTTCCATGTCTCGGCCTTTGTCTTGGCATGCAGGTCATGACCATTGAGTACGCCCGCAATGTCCTTGGGATGACTGGTGCACATTCGAGCGAATTCGACCCGCAGACTCCGTTCGCCGTCATCGACCTGATGGAAACCCAGAGAGACGTCACCGACATGGGTGGAACTATGCGACTGGGCGCCTATGTCGCTCAGCTTCAACCGGGTTCACGCGTTGCCGAAATCTACGAATCCGAAGTTGTCTCGGAACGACATCGTCACCGCTACGAGTTCAACTCCAAGTTCCGAAACCGTTTTGATGAGTCGGACTTTGTTTGCTCAGGAACCTCACCTGATGGCCGTCTCGTTGAGTTTATTGAACTCAAGAATCATCCTTATTGGATCGGCACGCAGGCGCATCCGGAATTCAAGAGTCGACCAGAACGTCCTGCACCGTTATTCCGTGAGTTCATCGCTGCAGCATTGGCGCGGTCGGAAGGTCGCAATCCGCATCTCCCTGAATTCGATTCCGAACCGTTGACAGCGTGAGCGAGCAGTTCCGCAAGGTCGACGAAGTCGTCCTTCATAGCGGTTACATCTTTGACCTTGTTCGGGCTGAGTTCGTCTCGCCCGATGGCGAATCGTTTAGTCGCGACATCGTGCGTCATCCGGGCGCGGTTTCGGTCGTACCGATCGATGACGATGGGCGCGTGATTATGGTTCGTCAGTACCGTCCTTCTCTCGATCGATTCATTCTTGAAATTCCTGCGGGCAAGCGCGATGTGGCCGACGAACCCCCCGCTGAAACGGCCCAGCGCGAACTTGGTGAAGAAATTGGGATGCGAGCCGGAACGTTGGAACTGTTAGGTACGTTTGCCAACGCTCCTGGTTTCAGTGACGAACTCTCGTGGGTGTATCTGGGTCGTAACCTTGAATCAGTGCCGCGCGATGTGCAAGGGATCGAGGAGTCGCATATGGCCATTGAACGGTTTACCTTCGAAGAGTCGTTCGCAATGATTTCCGATGGCTCACTCATCGATACCAAAACGGTGATTGGGCTCTATCTGGCAGTGGCACTGGTTGGCGGTGGCTGAGGTCCTCGAAGATTGGGAACTTCCTCTCGATGTTGAGGAGTTTCTGACATGGCTGACGGCCGAGCGCGGGCGTTCTGCCAACACGCTTGCTGCGTATCGTCGAGATCTCACCGCGTATTGCCTTTGGCTCTTTGAAACGGGACGAACACTCGACGCAATTCGGGCGTCAGACCTCGATGCCTATGTTGGGGTTCTTCGAGCGCGAGGATTGGCGCCATCGTCTGTGAAACGTGCAACGGTCGCGGTTCGATCGCTGCATCGATTCCGTTCCGACGAGGGACTTTCGGCAATAGATCCATCGGCGGGAATTGAGACACCCCGAGTTCCTGCGGGACTCCCAAAGGCGTTAACCGAGGCGGAGGTGACCGCACTACTGGATCAGGTGGAAGGCGACACAGCGATTGCACGCCGTGACCGGGCAATCCTTGAGGTGCTTTACGGCACGGGTGCGCGCATCTCAGAGGTTTGTGCATTGAGTCTTGGTGACGTTGACCTCGATGCTGGATTGCTGCGACTTTTTGGCAAAGGTTCGAAAGAACGCGTTGTTCCGATTGGACGTTGGGCTCGTGTTGCATTGGCGAGTTGGCTTGAGGAAGCCGGACGAGGGGTGCTCGCCCCAGAACGATTCGCAACTCGCACTGACGCCGATGCTGTCTTTCTGAACGCCCGCGGTGGCCGCCTCGGGCGCCAAGGAGCGTGGGCGATTGTTCGCAAATATGGAAACGCTGCTGGGCTGGGTGCTCGTTTGACTCCGCACGTTTTGCGCCACTCCTGTGCCACGCACATGCTCGATCATGGAGCTGATATTCGGGCAGTGCAGGAACTGCTGGGTCACGCTTCTATTGCAACGACGCAGGTGTACACGATGGTCTCGAACGACCGACTCTTTGCGGTGTACGAGGCCGCTCATCCGCGAGCTCAGGCATCTCGCCGCTAGCCTCAGACCCATGAGTAACTCAGGTGAATGGTCTGCCCCCGATCGATTTTCCGACAACGAGGTTGAACTTGTTGACGAAATTGTTTTGTCCGAGGACATCCTCGACGAGGACGGATCTGTCATTGGCGAACTCGATGATCGGCAGTTGGCTTCGGCGCTTCGCGAGGAACTCGACGGAGTAGAACGTGCACTCGAGCGCCTTGACGCAGGTTCGTATGGTCTCTGTGACAGTTGCGGCAATCCGATCGATGATGCCGTTCTTGCCGAAATGCCCCAGGCGCGCGCTTGCAGCGCACATCTGGTCTAGAGAACCGTTGCTGCTCTATGTCCCGACTTAGTCATTTGGTGCGCCGGTTTTTTGGCAGCCTTCGGCCCGGCGGTCCACCTCCTACAGAACAGAAGTGGGCCGAATCGCAACTTCTTCCCGGTGAACGAGTCATTTGGCGTTCCCTGTCAGGGCCCGATCGGCGTCATTCCGCCGCCGTCGCCCGGCGAGTCGAACTGGCATTGGGGCCAAACGCGCCACGGCCAGTGCTCGCCGCTGCGCTCCTTCATGATTGCGGGAAGGTGGAGTCCGGTTTACGCACTCCGGGTCGAGTCGTCGCTACGGTGCTTGCTGTAAATGTTGTGAAATCTGATTCGGATATTGCGCGATGGACATCGTCGAGGTCGTCGTGGAAGCGTTCGGTTGGGAACTATCGACGCCACCCCGATATCGGAGCAGAGATGCTCATTGATGCCGACA
Organism: Actinomycetota bacterium; assembly: GCA_005787345.1. Classification (GTDB taxonomy): domain Bacteria; phylum Actinomycetota; class Acidimicrobiia; order Acidimicrobiales; family Acidimicrobilacustridaceae; genus Acidimicrobilacustris. The sequence continues at coordinate 6,879 of SYBH01000028.1, read as the reverse complement.
GCGATGTTCTTACCGTGACGTGGACAAAGGAGCATCATCTCCCATCTGCACTGTGGACCCTTGATCCAGCGATTGCCTCTGCGCTTCATGAGGCCGACGACGACTGAGGAATGAACAGTCGAGTCGACGGCGCTGCTTCTCGGGGATTTGCCAGGCGCATCGGCGAGATCGTTGTATTGGTGGGGGTCAGCAGAGTGGCACCAGTAGCCAGCTCTGCCCGTCTAGCCTCGTAGGCGTTCAGTCCTGCTGAGCGCCCCCTCATCATGATTACTCTCGAAAACGTCACCAAGACCTACAAGAACTCGACCGTTGCATTGCGCGACGCCAACGTCGAGATCGCCAAGGGCGAGTTCGTTTTTCTTGTTGGTGCGTCAGGCTCGGGAAAGTCGACCTTCATTCGGCTTCTCAACAAGGAAGAGACTCCGGAACAGGGTCATATTTATGTGGCTGGTAAGGACATTGGCGGTCTCTCTAGTTGGAAAATTCCCTATTTGCGTCGCAACATCGGTTGCATCTTTCAGGACTTCAAGCTTCTTCCGACCAAGACGGTCTTTGAGAATGTCGCCTTCGCCCTCGAGGTGATCGGTCGCCCTCGCAGCGTGATCGAAAGTCAGGTCCCAGCCATTCTTGATCTTGTAGGGCTCGGCCATAAGTCCGACAGTTTCCCTACCGAACTCTCTGGTGGTGAGCAGCAGCGAGTTTCTGTCGCTCGAGCCTTTGTCAACCGTCCGCTCATTCTTCTTGCCGACGAGCCAACGGGAAACCTCGATCCAGCGACGTCGGTCGGCATCATGAAGTTGCTCGACCGCATCAACAAGACCGGTACAACCGTGGTTATGGCCACTCATGATCGTGGCATCGTCGACACAATGCGTCGACGAGTGATTGAAATTGATCGCGGTTCCATCGTTCGCGACCAGGCGCGCGGCGTCTACGAATAGGACGATTCGATGCCAGTCAAGTTTGATTACCTCGTTCGTGAGACCACTTCTAATCTCGGACGTAACGTCACAATCACGCTCGCGTCGATCATGACGGTTGCTGTCTCCCTTGCGGTGGTTGGCGCTTCGCTCATGCTTCGTTCCGGCGTTGAAAATGCCACAAAGCGTTGGCAGGGAGGCATCGAGTTCGTGGTGTTCTTGCGAATAGACGCCACACAGCAACAGATTGAATCGTTGCAGAACGATCTCGATCAAAGCCCTGAGGTTTCGAAAATCGTTTTCGTTGATCAGCAGCAGGCTTATAGCGAGTTCAAGACGCTCTTCGCCGATTCACCCGAGCTCATCGACAGTGTGACTGCCGAAGACCTCCCGCCGTCGTTTCGGATCGAACCGGTGAATAAAGACGTTGACGCGGTCGAATCGCTTGGACTCACTTTCGAAGGGCGTTCTGGCGTCGATCAGGTTGTCTTTGCGTCGAAGACAATCCGCCTCATTCAGCAACTCTCGAGTCGACTCACGGTCGGTATTTTTGTGATCGCTGCATTCCTCTTGGGAGCAGCAGGTCTTCTGATCCTGAATACCATTCGAATGGCAATGTTCGCCCGTCGCCGAGAAATCGAAGTGATGAAACTCGTCGGTGCCACAAATTGGTTTATTCGAGTGCCCTTCATGTTGGAAGGTCTCATCCAAGGTTTAATTGGGGCGTTCGTGGCGATCGGTGCCTTAGCGGCGTTCAAGCCGTTCTTCCAGCAGTGGTTGCCAAGCGCACAGGACATCCCCTTGGTAGGTGGCTTCCAGGTAAGCGGCGGCGAGATGACCGTTATCTTCATCACCCTTGGAATCGTCGGCATCGCAATTGGCGCAATCGGCGCCGGTATCGCTGTCTCTCGCTTCCTCGACGTCTGAGTCGCCAGCACTCATTGGCGTCAGCCGAACCCGGTTGTCGTGGTATCAGCCGACGAAGGTGGAGCCGTGCGGATGAGCGATGCCCGTTGTGACGTCATAGAGGAAGCCAGCGACTGCAGTGCCCACTGGAAGATACGGACAGGTGCGCACCGCTTCGATATCGGAGTCGAGCGCTGCGACCTGGTCGCCGATGAGGTGAAATTCGACGTCGGAAGGGTCGGAGCCAGTAGCGGCAAGAACTCTGGCGCGGAGCCCAGGAAGATCGATTTTGGCGGCGCCGCAATCGGTGTGGTGCAGAATTGCAATGCGGTCGACTTCAAGTTGGTTCACCGATTTAATGAGCGAACGAAGCATGTCCGACGTGATTCGAGCGCCAGCGTTGCGCATGACGTGGATATCACCGGCCTCGTATCCGAAGATGGCTAGAGGATCGATTCGGCAATCCATGCAGGTCACGACCGCTAGGTGCTGCTGCGGAATTGGCGAGAGCGAGGCATTGGGGAAGTTGGCTGCGTACGCGCTGTTCCCGTCGACAAGGTCCTTGAAAGAATCCACGGCGACGATGGTAGGCGGGGAACACAGGCGGTACGAATATTTGCCAAAGATTCTGTTGGATTTCGATGCAGCGGTACCCTGAATCGGTGCAATGGATGGACGTTATGGCCGCGCAGGACCTTGAGATGGGTCAGATCGTGACGGTCGAACGCGAGGAAGGCGATGTCGTGGTCTTCCGAACAGCATCGGGTCAAACAGTCGCGTGCGACGCGAGGTGTCCTCATCAATGGGCCCACCTTGGAACTGCAGGTGCAGTCGATGGCGAGGAGATCGTTTGCCTGAGCCACTTTTGGCGGTTTGATCAAGAAGGAACTGGCTCAAAACTCTCAGCTGCTGGTCGGCGCGATGAGAAGAGTTCCATCACGACCTTCGAGGTTCGCGAGAACGAAGGCCGACTGGAAATCGCAGTAAGGGACTGACGTCGAGGGGTGGCGCCAAATACGCACCATTGCTTCCTACAATGCACCTGTTCAAGTCTTTGAAAGGACTGCAATGGCAGCGAATCCCGTTCTGAATGACAAGCGCTTCGAGCAAGTGATCGCCGAGGGTTATGGCACTTCGCCGGTTACTCGAACGATGACCTACGGCGGCACCATGTCGGCACTTGGGGTGATGTTTGCGATCATCTGCGTCATGGGTTGGGTTGGCTGGTCCCAGGTGAATCAGACCACTCAAGAAGTTTTCGATACGGCAACGCAACAGACTGTGGTTGTCAGTACAACTTCATTCCCTGGATGGACAATCATTGCTGCGCTTGCCGCGATTGGTTTCGCGTTTGCCACCATCTTCAAGCCAAAGTGGGGCCCCGCCACTGCACCGCTGTACGCGCTTTGCGAGGGTGCATTTCTCGGTGCGATTTCCGCGTATTACAACCAGATGTATGACGGCATCGTTGTACAAGCGGTTCTCGCTACTCTCAGCGTGGTCCTCGTGATGTTTGTCTTGTACGTCACGCGCATCGTGAAGGTCACCCCGAAGTTCGTGCTCATCACCGTCGCTGCGACAGGCGGCATCATGGTGATGTATCTCGCCTCGTGGATCTTTTCAATCTTTGGTGCCAACATCACCTTCTGGAATAGCCCGACGCCGCTTGGCATCGGGATCAGTGTGGTCATCTGCATCGTTGCAGCCATGAATCTGGCGCTTGACTTCGCTTTCATCGAGCAGTCAGTTGAGGCCGGAAACACGCCTCGCCGAATGGAGTGGCTTGCCGCTCTCGGCGTTACGGTCACGATCGTGTGGCTCTACCTCGAGATTCTTCGCCTGCTGTCGCTGCTTCGACGCTGAGTCGAATTAGGACTGCGTGGAGCGGCGCTGTTTGCGGCGCCACGCGCGCAGAAAAATCGTGGTGAAGACCAGGAGAAAGATGATTCCACCTGCCAGCAATGGCAGTGCTGCGGCGCCTTCGCCGCTTGAGTCCTCGAGTGGTTTTGATCGCTGTTCAATGAAGGCGATCCCGGGCGCAGTCCCGTTTGGGCCGATGAGCGTTGAAGTGGTCGAAACCACTGATTCGATTGTCGTCGCGGTCGTCTCGGTCGTCTCCACATCATGAGACTAGGTCGGAGCGTCGTCGTTGTTGATGTCGCGTGACGGGAGTTTCCTCCTTCGGTTCCGCATGGCTGAGCGAGCCGAGGTAAGAATCTGATTGTGTCTGGGACTGAGTCAGTGGAACTTTTCACCTATGGCGATGCCAATCGTGAGCGGGCAGAAACAGTTCTTCGTCAGGCGTTTATTGCTGCCCAACTTGGGATGCCCTCTGAGGATCCCGAGACAGCGGTTGAATCGATTTGGATCATTCTCGAGGCATTGCTGGTCGAGCACCTTGCACCATCCGCGCCAATTGAGCAGATGCGCTCGGAACGACTCACCGATATTGGTACTCACTGGCGACGGATGGTCATCACGGCGGTCACACATACCTTTGTTTTGAGCGGCGGATTCGTGCAGCCAGATCAATTGGCTGCTGCTGTTGAACAACGCGCGGATCTTCTGCTTGAGGGTGGGCTCTGGCACACAAGGCGTCCCCCCGCGCAAGGAGCACTGGTTCTTCGAGTGCACTCTTCTCTACAGGTCCTCGACGCAACCGCACGTTCGGGTCTACATCCGGGCGTCGCCGATGCAACTGCTCTCGAAGATCTCATTGCTTGTGCAACTCTTGGGGCCGTGATGGCGGGGGAGACTCTTACGTCGTCGGATAATGATGAACGCGAGGCGACCGACGATACGAAGGGCCGCTGGGCGAGGTCGACCGAATCCGTTGCTGCCGCTTTTGGTATCGGTGGTGTCGAACTCGTCGAGATAGCAAAGACAGGATGGGCCTGCACCGAGTGCGGTTGTGTATTCCTTGGCCGTGTCGATGGGGGCATCGCCTACCCAGATCGGTTTGCGCCGATCGGCCGCTCCGGGGCATGTGATCAGCAGACCGAGTGCAGCTGTCATGCAGCTCCACTACAACGGCGGGTCCGCTGACCTTTCAGTCAATCGAACCCGCCGTATGCGGATGAATCTAGTTGTAGGCCGAAATCAGTAAACGATGACGCCGCGGATGTTCTTGCCGTCACGCATGTCCTGGTAGCCCTCGTTGATCTGATCGAGGGTGTAGGTGCGAGTAACAAGTTCGTCGAGCTTCAACTGGCCGCTGCGGTAGAGGCCGAGAAGCTTCGGAATGTCATAACGCGGGTTGGCGCTGCCGAAAATGGTTCCGACGAGTTGCTTCTGCTGCATAGCGAATGCGAACAGGTTGAGTTGCACATCGTTTTCGTTCATGTTGGCTACTGCGGTGAAGACCAAACGTCCACCCTTGCCGACCATGCTCATGTAGGACTCGAGGTCAGCGCCCTTGCCTTCGCCAACGGTGACGATGACTTTGTCGGCCATGCGTCCCCAGGTGAGTTCGCCAAGAAGTGCCTGTGCTTCAGCAACATCGGATGCGACATGGGTTGCACCAAAGTTCTGTGATTGTTCGCGCTTGAATTCGACCGGATCAAGAGCGATGACGTAGCGAGCGCCCGCAAGGTGTGCGCCCTGTACGGCGTTCATGCCGACGCCGCCAGTGCCGATGACAACGACGGTATCGCCGGGTGCAACTTCAGCGGCGTAGGTGGCAGAACCCCAGCCGGTGGTGACGCCACAAGCGACGAGGCAGGCCTTGTCAAGAGGAAGATCTTCTTCAACCTTCACAAGCGAATTGATATTCATTACCGAATGCTCGGCGAATGTGCCGAGGCAACACATGGTTGCGAGGTCGGTGCCATCGAGAAGGTGGTGACGCGAGGTTCCATCTTCCTGACGACCTGAAAGAAGGTGTGCACCTCTGTCGCAAAGGTTCTGCTGACCCTTTGCACATGAGGGGCAACGACCACAGGACGGAACGAATGAGGTAACGACGTGGTCGCCAACCTCAAGTTCGGTGACGCCGGGGCCGACCTTTTCAACAATGCCGCCACCCTCGTGTCCGAGAATGATTGGGTACTGCTGCCAACCGAGCATTTCGATGATGGCTGGATCCATTGCCATATCGCCGGTAACCATGTGCTCGTCGGAATGGCACATGCCGCTCGCAACAAAACGCACGAGGACCTCATTGGCCTTCGGGTCATCGAGTTCGATCTCTTCGATCTTGTACTCGGTATGAGGGGCGTACAGGACTGCGGCTCGTGTCCTCATGGGAACTCCTTGTCAGGGCGAAGGGCTGGCCTGTCGGCACAGCCTTAGCAATCTAGGCCCTCGGTCACGCCGGCGTGTCAGTCGGCACAGTGCGGGCCAGATCCTCGTGTTACATTACTGATCAATACGCCGATCTTGTGTCGCACGTGAGAAGCGTGTTCCGGCACGGCACCAAAGGGGAACCCATGAGCACTCCGATTGCGAAGCGTCTTGGTATTGAGTTTCCAATTTTCGCTTTTTCTCATTGTCGCGACGTGGTCGCTGCCGTCACGAACGCCGGTGGTTTCGGTGTTCTCGGCGCTCTGGCGTTCGGCCCAGAGCAACTTGAAATAGAACTCAACTGGATCGATGAACACGTCAATGGCAAGCCCTATGGCGTCGACTTTGCGATGCCGGTGAATTACATCGGTAAAGGCGGGGGAGAGGACGCATCGTTTGAATCCCTCGATGCCATGATTCCTGATCAGCATCGAGAGTTCGTTGACGGTCTGTTGGCGCGGTACAACGTTCCCGAACTGCCGCCTGAATTGGAAGTTGGCCAAGTAGCTGCGGCTGGCCTGAATGTCGATGCAATGGGTCCGAGCCAGATCGAGGTGTGTCTCAATCATCCGAACGTGAAGATGATCGTCAACGCGCTGGGGCCGCCACCGCTGTATGTCATTGAGCGGGCCCACGAAGCCGGAATCCTCGTTGGGGGCTTGGCCGGCTCGAAGGTGCATGCGGAACGTCAGGTTGCCATAGGCGTCGATGTGATCGTGGCCCAAGGCACCGAAGCGGGCGGACATTGTGGCGAGATCTCGACCATGGTGTT
>SYBH01000027.1 GCA_005787345.1 Actinomycetota bacterium | reverse complement strand
CTTGAGAGCTGCTTCCTTGGAGATGTCGGTATGAATGTGGAGTGCCTCGGCAATTTGTCTGCCGATCGTGTGCACCGGGTTGAGCGCCGACAGCGGATCTTGGAACACCATTGCAATGTCCTTGCCGCGATACTTCGACATCTCATTGTCGTTGAGTTCGAGGAGATTGACACCGTTGTAGGTGATAGAACCTGTAACCGATGCACTCTCGGCGAGCAGGCCGATCATCGACAACGACATCACCGTCTTGCCCGAACCCGACTCGCCCACGATGCCGAGCACTTCGCCGGCGCGAATGTCGAGCGACACGTCGCGAACGGCACGAACAATGCCGGCTTCGCTCGGGAACGTGACCGAGAGGTTGCGGATCTCGATGAGGTTGCGTTGCGCGTTGGCGGAGGTCATCTAGATCTTCTTGCTCCTGGCCGAACCCGGGTCGAATGCATCACGCAGACCGTCGCCGATGAAGCTGACTGCCAGCACGGTCAACACCAACGACACACCAGCGAACATGAAGAGCCACGGGTAGGTAAGCGCCGCGGCCGTGCCCTCGGCAATGAGCGTGCCGAGCGAAACATCGGGTGCCTGCACACCGAAACCAAGATACGACAATCCCGTCTCGGCAAGGATCGCACCGCCAACGTTCAACGTTGCAGCGATGATGATGATTGATGCCATGTTGGGCAACAGGTGCCGAACGATGATGGTGAACGTTGGAACGCCCATGTACTTGGCAGCCCGAACGAAGTCGCGCTCGCGCAGGCTGAGCGCCATACCCCGCACCACGCGAGACGTAATCATCCAGTCGAAGATGGTGAGGCCCACCACCAGCAACAGCCAGGATTTGCCCTGGTAATACCGCGACAAAATCGAGAGAATCAGCAGCGACGGCAGCACCAACAAGAGGTCGACGAACCACATCAAAGAACGGTCGATCCGACCCCCGAGATAGCCGGCCACCGAACCCACGAAGGCGGACAGCGAGGTGGAGAAGATGGCAACGAGAATGCCGATGATGAGGGACTTCTGCAATCCGCGCATGGTTTGCGCGAACACGTCGATTCCGGTTCCGGTGGTGCCGAACCAGTGCTCACTGGATGGCGGCATCAACAAGTTGTCGAAATCGTTCTCGTAGTAGTTCCACGGTGAGAAATACGGAGCAACGAACGCTCCGACGAAAATGACGGTAAGTACGACCAGTCCGAACACTGCAGGACGATTTCGTAGGAAGCGGCGCCAGATGAGTGCGCGACGCGACAGGCGCTCCACAACCACCTGAGATTCGCTGACGGCGCTCGTCATCAGGATGTCCGCACCCGCGGGTCGAGGGCCGCCAGCACGATGTCGGCAAGAAATCCGGCGAACAACACCAACATGGCAGTGAAGGTTACGATCGATGCAACGGCATTGATGTCGTTCTTGCCGACCGATGCAATGAACCACTGCCCCATTCCGTACCAACCATAAATGGTTTCGGTGAAGGCGGCACCGGCAACGAGCAACCCGAAGCCGTAGGCGAAGAACGTCGCCATCGGTGCAATCGCCACCCGAAGTCCGTGACGGAAGAGCGCATCTCGCTTGGTGAGCCCCTTCGCACGTGCAGTACGGAGGTGATCACTTGCCAACACGTCGAGCATGGAGTTGCGCTGATAACGGGAGTAGAACGCGATGCTGCCGAGTGCGATGGACAACGTTGGCAACACGAGGTGCTGCAGTCGATTCACCGCGAACTCAAAGGTTGAACCTTCGAAACTCGACGAGTACTCACCTTGCGTGAACAGCACTCGAGTTCCGATGGCATCGTTGAATTCAATCGCACCTAACTTGAGAAAAATTGCCAACAGGAACACGGGCGTCGACAACAGCAGGTACGAGAGATAGCCGAACGTCCGATCGAACGGTCGATATTGACGCACCGCACTTCGTACGCCAATCAACACACCGAGCGTCGCGCCGATGACCGAACCAAGAATGAGGAGTCGCAGACTCACCCACACCCTGCGACCGAACTCATCGTTCAGCGACTTGCCATCAAGGTCAACGCCCAAGTCCCAAGTGAGCACACCCGGAATCCAATTGAGATAGCGCTCCATCAGCGGAACCTTGTCGTTGACGTTGGCCGCATTGAGGTAGATATCGATCGTTTCCGGGGGGATGGGAGGGTTGGCCAACTCGAAGTTGGACCGAGGATTGAGCGCGATCGAGGCAAGAAAATACCCTGCCGACGCAGCGATGAACACGAGCAACAGCGTGTTCAAGAATCGCTTCACGATGTAACCAGTCATGTGCTGACAGCCCCCGGGCAGCCGAATTTTGAATTGGAAAATCCCTAAGTAACCTATCTATGAACGGTAGGGAAACACCTACTTCAAGCAAATACGGGGTTGCGTCGCAGGAGTTCTTCAACGAGTTCTTGCGGTCGGCCTCGCATTTCAACCACAAACAAGGGGAAACATGAACATCATGAAACACCGAGTGTTGGCGGCGCTGAGTGCAATCGCACTTGTCGCTCCACTCTCTTTCGCAAACCCCGTCAGCGCACGCGATGGCGATTCATCACGTGACGATGTCGGTGGAACCAGCAATGACGTAAACCCACAGCCAGCATCGAAGATCAAGCAGGGCGGAACGATGAACTACGTTCAGGTCTCCCTTTGCCCTCAATTCAATGGCAACGCTGCCGGCGGCAACTTGGCCGACTGCAGCACCGCCATGGGACCGCTACTCCCCTTCTTCACCTACTTTGACGGCAACGGCAACGTACAGGTGAACAAGGACTACGCATCTTCGGTCAAAGTGTCGAAGGTGAACGGCAAGCAAACCGTTACCTATGCGCTCAACCCGAAGGCAGTGTGGACCGATGGCAAGTCCGTGACCGCCGACGACTTCATCTCCCTGTGGAAGGCGCTGAACGGTACCAACAAGGCGTACGCCGTCATCAGCACCACCGGTTACGACAAGATGGAGTCAGTCGTTCAGGGCAAGACCAAGTTCGACGTCATCGTCACCTTCAAGGAGACCTACGCCGACTGGCAGCCATTGTTCGGCGCGCTGAAGCCAGCGTCGCTGACCGCAACTCCAGAAGCATTCAACAACTCCTGGAAGCTTGCACCAAACCCGACCTCGGGACCATTCATCTGGGACGGCGTGGACAACACCGCCAAGACCATCACGGTGAAGCGCAACCCGAAGTGGTGGGGCGAGAAGCCGTACCTCGATCGAATCGTCTTCAAGCAGGTGCCACAGGCTGCGCAAATCGATGCGCTGCTCAATGGTGAAATCGACTACATGGACGTGTCCATTGACGCCAACGCCGTCAAGCGCGTGAAGGCCGACAAGGGCGAGAAGGTTCGACTCGACACCAACGTGTCAGCAACGTTCGAACACCTCACCTTTGGTCCGTTCAACTCAGTCACCGGTGACGTTGCAGTCCGCCAGGCTCTTGCACTTGCACTCGATCGCGAACAGATTGCCGTTGCAATCCAGTCGCCAATCGTGGGCAAGAAGAACGTATCGGTGCTGAACAACCGCATCTTCATGAAGGGTCTCTACTGCAACCAAGACAACTCCGGCTCCTTCGGCAAGCGCGACCTCAAGGCTGCGCGAGCCCTGCTGGACAAGGCTGGTTGGACGGTCGGTTCAGACGGCATCCGTTCGAAGAACGGCGTTCGTCTCTCCATGACCGCCAAGTACCCGAGCGGTAACGATGCCCGTCGCGACATCATCCTGTTGTCGACGGCAATGGCGAAGGAAGTCGGTATCGAATTGGTGCCGACCCTCATCCCATCGGCCGACTACTTCGTGAAGCACATCACGCAGCCAGCCAACTTCGAGTTGGCAGTGTTCGCGTGGGTGGGCACGGCGTACCCGATCGCATCGACACCGAACGTGTACAAGACCGGTTCGGCTCAGAACTTCCCGAAGATCTCCAGTGAGCTGGTCGACAGTCTCGGCGTAAGGGCCAACCAGATTCTGGCCTTGCCGAAGCGTTGTGAGCTGATGAACCAGATGGACAAGGAACTCTGGAAGATCATGCCGAGCATTCCGCTCTACCAGCGTCCAAACGCAGTCGCGGTGAACAAGAAGCTCGCCAACTTCGGCGCCTTCGGTTACACCTCGCTCGACTGGGCAAAGGTTGGTTTCGAGAAGTAATTCTCGATACCTCGGTTCCACGAGGGGGCGGCCCGAAAGGGCCGCCCCTTTCGTTTTGTATCCACTTCCCCGCCGGGCGAGTCCCTGCACCATGTATGCCGGACACGGCAGCTTGTGTACGCCGGATGCGGCTTCTCGTGTGCTTCGAGTGCGTTACGCGGTGAAGGCGTCGTAGCCGTCGCGCTCGAGTTGGTCGGCCAGCTCTGGCCCACCACTGGCGACGATGCGTCCCTTGGCAAGAATGTGCACGAAGTTGGGCTTCAAGTCGGCAAAGATTCGGCTGTAGTGCGTGATCACCAACACACCCAACTTGCGCTCGTTGGTGAGGTCCTCCACGCGTCGCGCACAGTCACGTAGTGCGTCGATATCCAATCCCGAGTCGAGTTCGTCGAGCACGACGATGCGAGGATCCAACATGGCGAGTTGCAAGGTTTCGTTGCGCTTCTTCTCCCCACCCGAAAAGTCAACATTTACTGCTCGAGGAATGAGCGCCTCGTCGAGCCCGATACGAGTGGCCTCACCAGCGATACGCGCGGTGAGTTTGGCGGGGTCAAG
>SYBH01000026.1 GCA_005787345.1 Actinomycetota bacterium | reverse complement strand
CAGGCCAACGGCCACGGATCACAAGCGCTTCATCGTCACCGATGAGATACGGGGCCATTGCGTAGGCAGCGTCGAACGCAGCAAATGCCATATTGCCGGGCACCACCGGCTGCGGGAGTTCATTGGGAATGCGCGACACGAACGGAATGGGTGTGTCTTCCGAAGGGGCAACTGAAGCAACGGTCTTGCTGCGCACGTGGTTGATCACACGCTGCAGTGCGGCGGAAACCCGCTCGTCATTCCAACGCGGAGGCGCAGGAACCTTGGTGACTGCTTCGATACTGATCGGAACATGCAATGTCTGCGATGCCGATGATGACCACGGGAATTCGAAGTAATGGCGAGTAGTGATGCGACCACCGTCGGCCGGAATCTCGAGCCAGTTGCGATCGGCTTTGGCCCCACCGAGCCGAATCTCGTAACTGCCGTCGGCCGCGATATCCATCTCAGTGTCGTTCAAAACCCCGGAGGTGTGCGTGGCATACGAACCGTCGGACGCGCCCGCTTCCATCGTGAACGAGGTGTAGACCGCGCCAGCAATATTGCCGCGAACGATGTATTCGTTGCCCGGTGCAACTGGTGTTTCGAAATAGACAGCGTCGGAGTTGTCGCCGGTGAACGAACGGGTCGGCGACACGATGCGGTTGAAAACGGGACGCTGCGGATCGAACTCTTGGTGTGAGTACAGCGCGCTCTGGAGAATGTGGGTGAGGTTGCGGAAACCCTCGGCGACATCGTCATCGCTCATGACCGGTCCAGGTACGACCCATTCATCGCCAGCCTGCTGAAGCAGTGCCACTAACTCGTTGTACTTCTCGCGCGACTTGAGTTCGCCCATACCATCCCCCTTGAAAACGTCAGGGGAGCATCCTCGCGAAGATCAACCGGCTCTGCACACAAAGACGCTCAGGGCGTCGGGCGGCTACGGTCGGCACATTCAAGGGGGGCCTGATGAAAACCAACGAAGAACGACTGGCCGAAGCACTCGATTATCTCGATATTCGGCGTCTGCAGAATCGCTATGCCGACATTGTCACCCGTCGGGCGTGGGCCGAGCTCCACGAGATCATGCGCCCGGGCTGCAAACTCGAACTCGATCTCGGCGACAACCAGATGGTGTTCGATGGTCCCCAAGCCATCGGTGACTTCATCGGTGAACAGCTCGAGGCGTTCGAATTTTTTGAATTCGTCATCCTCAACACCGTGATCGAGGTCGACGTTGAAGCGGGCGTGGCCGGCGGCCGCATGTACATGCAAGAACTGCGACAGAACGTGAGCGATGGTCGCCGCACCAACGCGTATGGCGTGTACCACGACCGTTTCGAGCGGCACGACGGCACCTGGTGGCTCGCCCGCCGTCGCTACGGCTCCTTCTCCCGCACCATCGCGCCGGGCCCGGAACACGAACAGGTCGTCTTCCCCCTTCCCCTGCACGACCTCGGCACGCTGTAATCAGAAACCCGCAGTCCCTCGGCCAAGCGCCCAGAAATTCCCGCCGAGAGAGTTGGTGTATAAATGGTGTATACTGTGTGTATGGCGCGAACAAACATTGATATAGATGAGGGAGCTTGCGCTCTGGTTATGGCCCAGCACGGGTTCTCAACCAAACGACAAGCGGTCAACTACGCCCTGCGTAAAGCCGTCATCGTCCCCATGACTATTGAAGAGGCCAAAGCAATGCGCGGCACCGGATGGGATGGCGATCTCGACGAAATGCGACGGTTTGAGCCTTGGAGTTGATCGTCGACTCTTCGGCCTGGGTCGACTTTCTGCGTAACTCAAACATCGCGATCGCCGACCTCGTGGAAGAAGCACTGGTCGATGGAGCTGCGGTCACTGGAACAATTGTGATGGAACTTCTTGCCGGTGCTCGCACCGAAAAGCAACTGACCGATCTCGAACACCTTCTCGGCCGAGCGAGGTTGTTGCCCACTGAACCCGAGGACTTCGAAGACGCTGCGTTGCTCTATCGAACCTGTCGGCAAAATGGCGTCACGATCCGGACAATGTCTGACTGCCTCATTGCAGCGACAGCAATCCGATGTGGCCAACCGGTGTTGCATAACGATCGCGACTTTGCGCTTCTGTCGCAGTACACCGAGTTGCGCGTCGTCGATCCCGCTCAGGACTGAAGGTCGACCTCGTTGCCGTTACCGTCGCGGGCAACAACAGTTCGCGGATCATTTGGCGCACCGCCGATGCCGATTGCCGAAAGCACCTCAAACGCTGAATCCGTTGCTGTAGTCCCGGGTGGCTGACGAAGCGTTGCCCCTTCACGATCCTCATCAAGGTGCCAGCCTCGCTTGCTCAACGCATCGGCGACGTTGCGAAGGCGAGACGACGAAAGCTCATTGAACCGAACGATCAGAATGCTGCTTCCACCCTGTTTGGCGTTGATCACGAGCGGGTGCCATCCCTCCGGAGCGCTCACGGTGGCAGAAGCATCGACCTCGCTCATCAGCACATGAGCCCGCAATGACACGATGGCCTCGGTCAGAACGCCAACGGCATCGAAATCGGTGGGGTCGATCACGACAGGTTCGGCCATGGGCCCAGCCTCGCGCAGTCCAACCAGGGCTGGGAATGTCCACGACCGAGCCACACCCGTAGGATTCCCCCTCTGGGGAGGAACAGTTATGGCTCGTGAAAATCCTGTTGCCGTCATTACCGGTGCCGCTCGCGGTATCGGCGCGGCCAGTGCCGCCCGGCTTGCTGCTCGTGGCTTCACCGTTGCTCTCATCGACCTTCCGCTGGAATCACCTGGTCGCCTTGGCGAGATCCCCGGCCCGTACCGCCCTGCACACGGCCAAGACCTCGACGAGGCGGCTGCCGCTTGTGGAGGACGGGGCCACGCCCATGCCGCCGACGTTCGTGATCCCCAAGCATTGGCCAAGGTGATCGAAACCGTGGTTGCCCATCATGGTTCGATCGATGTTGTTGTTGCCGCTGCTGGTGCCGTCGCTGGCGGCGCGCCACTGTGGGAAACCGATGATGATGTTTGGCGTTCGATGATCGACATCAACCTGACCGGCGTGTTCAACATCGCACGCGCTGCGTTGCCTTCCATGTTGGACGCACCCTCGCCACGTAATGGCCGTTTCGTTGCCGTTGCCTCTGCCGCCGCCCATCACGGCCTTCCCCAACTCGCGGCGTACTCCGCGGCCAAACACGGCGTTGCCGGATTGGTCAAGGCTCTTTCGGCCGAACTCACTGACAGCGGCGTCACCGCCAACGCGGTGTGTCCCGGCTCAACAGCCACCGGCATGCTCGATGCCAGTGCTGCCATCTACGGCATGGACAACCGTGACGCGTTCGCAGACCAGGCCCGCATTGGCCGACTCATTGATCCGGACGAAATTGCGGCAACCATCGAATGGTTATGCGTCGACGCACCCGCCGCGCTCACCGGTTCACTCATCGACATCGACGGCGGTTTCCGCGCATGAGTTCGTTTAACCGCGCTGCCGTCGACACAATCTGCGCCGATGTCGTGGGCCGCCGCAATGAAATCGATGTCGTTGTTGCTGCACTTGCCGCTGAGCGCCATGTTTTGCTTGAAGGCCCGCCAGGTACGGGCAAGTCCTCGCTCCTTCGTGCGCTTGCTCACGCCTCTGGCGTCGAACTTGTTTTCGTTGAAGGAAACGCTGAACTGACACCTGCTCGTTTGGTTGGAACCTTTGACCCCGCTCGCGTGCTTACCGACGGCTACAGCGCCGATGTCTTCCTCGACGGGCCTCTCGTCGATGCGCTTCGCACCGGCTCACTGCTGTACATCGAAGAAATCAATCGTGTTCCTGAAGAAACTCTCAACGTCATCATCACGGCAATGAGCGAGCGCGAACTCAACATTCCCCGCCTCGGTCGCGTTGTTGCCGAACCGGGTTTCCGTGTTGTTGCCGCCATGAATCCGTTCGATGCAATCGGCACGGCACGCATTTCTTCGGCGGTGTACGACCGTGTTTCGCGAGTTGCGATGGGCTATCAGTCCGAAGCGGAAGAAACTGAAATCGTTGGGCGCGAAGCCAAGGGCCCCGGCGCTGGGCCTGTAGGCCGGCGCGCCGTTCGCGTTGTTCGGGCCACACGTGACCATCCCGATCTACGGGTTGGATCATCGGTTCGCGGCGCAATCGATCTGTCACTTATCGCTGAACAACTCGCAGCGCTGCGGGAACTCGATGTCACCAACGAAGAACTTGGACTGGATGCGGCCCTCGCTGCACTTTCCGGACGCATTCGCGTTCGCGAGGGTTCCGGACGCACTCCTGAAGCGATCGTGCGCGACCTCTGGGCCGCCAATCGGCTTGAAACTGATGATCCCGACACGGAGACCGACCCGGGAAAAGCCTGAGCCCGCCGCCTCAGCAAGGTGGCGGGGGTAGCAAACCCCCACAGGCGCCCGACGAGGAGCGCGTGCTGGAAGGCGAAGAAGCCGAACAAGCGTTGGCCGAAGCTGGTCGTCAGTCGACTTCACGTCGACAAATGGAACAGCACGAATCGTTCCAAGAGATTTCGCCGGAGGTCGGCGTCCTCGATGAAGAGGCATTTGCCGACGCACTTCGCGACGATCCCGACGAAACACTTACGTTGCTCGCCGAACTCGTTGGCGCAACCGATGAAAAGTTGCGCGAACTCGCACGCTCGCTTGCCGGTCGAGTCGTCGTCGATGTTGTTCGCACCGGTGCACCAAAGCGAAATGGCATTGGTCGACTGCGACACCGACGAGCCGATCATGGCGGAGAACTCGACATCGATCGCAGTCTCGAAACCATTGCTGCGGCTCGCGCTCGTGGAGATGCGCCATCGCTTGAGGATCTCACTGCTCGTGATTGGTCGAAACCTGCTCTTGCCCTGTGTCTCTTGATCGACCGCAGCGGTTCAATGGGTGGCGAGCGGTTGGCGACTGCCGCTGTCGCCGCAGCCGCATCGTTATGGCGAGCGCCGATCGACACCAGCGTTGTTGCGTTCTCCGATGACGCAATCGTGATCGCCTCACAGGGTTCAGGTCGAGACGCCGAAGATGTCGTGAACCAGCTCTTTCGCTTACGAGGTTTTGGTACGACCGACCTTGCGTTCGCCTTTCGCACCGCCGCAACACAGCTTTCGCGATCCTCGGCATCGCGTCGCATCACGCTGTTGCTCTCCGACGGTCGGGCCACCGCTGGTGATGATCCTGTTGAAGCAGCAGCCATGCTTGATGAACTGGTGATCCTCGCTCCCGTCGATGACCTCGACAGCGCAATGGAACTGGCTGGTGCCGTCGGCGGACGATGCGTCGGCGTCACCGGGCCTTCCGCCGTACCTGATGCGTTGGCGGAAGCACTCCTTGGCTAACGAGTGGGCAGACCCTGCCATCGGTGCGACGATGTCGACCATGAATTCAACGCATGTTCTCGGTGATCTCACCTGGACTGAGGTTCGGGACACCCCGCGCAT
>SYBH01000025.1 GCA_005787345.1 Actinomycetota bacterium | reverse complement strand
TGGGCATGGGGCATGCCAGAAGTGTTGGCATTGCCGAACCCGTGAGTCATGGCGACAACGCCGTCGCGCAACGTTTCGTCGATCTTCACGGTGCTCTCTACCGCTCCCCATTGGTTCGACACGCAAACGCGAGAACCATCAATGAGTGCGAGACGATCTGCGTCAGTCGGCGACACGTAAAGCGGGTTATCGGCTGCGCCTTTGGCTTTCAGTTTCTCAACGTTCTGCATTGCCGAGTTGATGGTGTGGGACGTTCGGCGAGTGATGAGTTTGAGTGTTCCCATCGGTTCGGAGAGGAGACCACTGAACTGTTCAGCGGTGCGCTCTTTGGCAACACGAAGCATTGGCGGATCTCCTTCGATGGTTCCGCCTGGGCGCATGGTGTCGAGAAAGGACCCGGGAGCAACCTGATCGAGCAACGCGATGCCATCGGGAAGTTCCCGCAACGATGCAAGCGAAAGGTCGTGACGGCCAAGGGCTGCGTCGTTGATGGCGGCCAGCATGTCGGTTCCGTTCGGAAACATGATGGGCGCGCCGGCCTTCTCGGCGATGTCATTGAAGATGCGCTGTTCAGTGCGTCGCTCGCCAATCGGTTCAACAATCGCGCCAGCCCACTGCACATAGGGTGTGACCAACGTGCCTTGCACAAAGGTGTTGAGGTCTTCTCGTTCGAACCAATCGGTTGCCGGCAATACCCAATCGGCGAGTTCGCCGGTTGCATTTCGATAGAGATCGACGGTGACGAGGAGATCAAGCGAGTTGAGTGCTTCTTCAAGCTCAGGACCGCCACCCATCGTGAGCAGCGGATTCCCTGCTGTAACGAAGAGTGCCTTCACTGCGCCATCGCGAATCATGTCGATAAGAAGTGCACATGGATGCGAAGACACTGTGGGTCGGTAGCTGCCCCAAGGGCTATCGATAAACGATTCGAGTTCGCTCCCTGCTGCAGCCGGAGCGGGATCAGTGCCGCGAGTCGAGGGAATGTTGCCGCCGGTGCGGTCGAAGTTGCCCGTGAGCAGGGAGAGCAAATGCATCAGCCAGTACGCGAGTGCGCCTTGGCGGCCCATGTTGACACCGGTGGACATGTGCACCGCTGCGGTTGGTGCGTCAGCAAACTCAAGCGCAAGTTGCACGATCAGTTCGACATCAAGTCCGACGACGGGTGCGACGGTGGCTGCGGAAAAACCGCTGAGAAACTCGCGAACGGAATCGAGATCGGTGATGCGAGCAGCGCCCGCCTGATCGAAGCCACGACGGGCATCAATCTCATGCAACATCGCCGCAAGGAGATACACGTCGGTATCAGGCTTGGGTTGAATGACTTCGCCCACCTTCGGCTCGATTCGACGAGGGTCGATGAATCGCACGGTTCCGCTGCGTTGTTCGATAGCGCCCAATCTTGCGATTGGATCCGGCATTGCTAGAAACGACCCCTTACTGACTCGGGGGTTCGTGCCGAAGAGCAGCATGTGATCGGTGTTGTCGACATCGGCAATGAGGTGGACTTGGGAACTTCCCCAGAGCATCTCGGCGATAGCGAACTTGTTTGAACAGTCCTGGCTACCGGTGGTGAACAGGCTGGAGGATCCGAACATCGCGATGAACAGCGCGAGTGCTGGTCCGGCAGTTGCATTAAATGCTGCCGGGTTTCCGATGTAGCCGGCGATGGCGTTTGGTCCGTGCTCAGCGATGATGGCGTTGATTCGCTCGGCGATGTCGGTGGTTGCGTCGTTCCATGTTGAAGCGACAAATCCATCGGCGGTGCGGCGTTGCGGTTCGTTGAGTCGGGATGGATCGTGATGAATCTCTCCGCACAACATGCCCTTATTGCAGGCGAATCCCTTCGTGACGGGATGATCGTTGTCGGGACGCACCTTCTCTACTGTGCCGTCGTCAGTGACATCGACGACAATGCCGCAGCCGGCCTCGCATAAACGGCAATAGGTGCGATGTTTGGTCGCCATGGGTTCAGGCGCTCTCGCGGTATTCGGCCACGATCGGGGCACGTTCCGCCGGAGTGGCCCCATGCATGATCACGCCATCGCAACCGAGTGCGAGCTGGTTCCGTACCGCTGCTACACAGTCGGCTGGTGAACCAACGGCGGCCCACGAGAGCCAGTCGTCTGGGATGAGCGTTGCCGCGTGCTGCAGTTGTTCGGTGGTGCCCACAACATCGAGGCCGCGAACTGAACTCACAACTTCGTCGGCCAGGAAGCGATCAACAACGGCTTCGTCCCAACCATTCGTGCGCGCAAGCAGGTGGCCGTAGCCCTGGAGGTAGGTGCCGAGACGACCGACCAACTTCATGAGTCGTTCTTCTTCACCAATGTGGTCGCCGATTGTGGCGTAACAGGACCACACCTTGACGTCGTCAGGGTTCCGGCCGGCTTTTTCAGCAGCACGCTTCACGGTCTGTACGCAATGTGCGGTGGTTTCGTCGGTAAAGAAGGTGTGGAGCACAACTTCATCGAAGCAACGTCCGGCGAGTTCAAGGGTGTTATCGCCAAACGCAACGATTCCCATCGGCAGGTGGTCGTCGAGCGTTGCATCGAGATGAAGGATCGGCCACGAACCAGCCGGGCCGTTATGGCCCATGATGACTTCGCCGCGAAACAGTCGGCTCATAAGGCCTGCGAAATCTTCCATTTGGGCGGTGGTGATTCGACTGATTCCGAACGCGTCCTGCATTGGCGCAATGCCGCGACCAAGACCCAACGTGAAACGGCCACCAGTGAGACTCTGCATCGTGCGTGCAAAGCCGGCCGTAACGATCGGGTGTCGAGTGTTGTGGTTTGTTGCGGCAGTCGAAATGGCGATGCGTTCGCTGACTGCACCAACTGCGCCACACAGCGTGGCGGCTTCTTTCTTGTTGTAGCGCTCGCTTACGAACACACGGCCGAATCCCAGGGCTTCGCCTTCACGTACCTCGTTAATGAGGTCGCGAGAGGAATCGGGCTGGCCGGGAAGTGTGTAGAAGCCAAGTTCAGGCAGGACGGTTGCTGTCATGTCCG
>SYBH01000174.1 GCA_005787345.1 Actinomycetota bacterium | reverse complement strand
CCAACTGAGCGATAGCCCCGAACTGGCCGGGGCGTCACCATACCGGACCCCCCTGCAGCCGGGAAAACCGGTTCAGGATCGTTGGCCGGGAGCCACCTGTGCCGTCTCGAGCTCAACCACCGTAAACCGGAGTCCACCAAAGACTCCGGCAATGAGGTTGAACAACACACTGGTCACGACGGCGAAGAGTGCCCCGCCCACAAAAAGCACGAACCCAGCGACCGACGCTCCCTGGAAGACCTTGATTCCGTCAATCGTGAAGGAACTTTCGGCCAATAACTGGGCCAGAAAATCCTCGATCTTGTCGATGCTCCCGGTGACAACCGCGCCCTGCCACAGGATCACGCCAGCAACCACGATGATCATCCAGACACAGAAGGCGAACAACAGCGAGATCCGCAACATTGACCATGGATCGAGTCGGGTGACTACACGCTGCACCTGACGGGCCTTCACTGCCTTGCTCTGTGCCCGTCGGGCCCTGTTCGGCGGGGGTGGCGGGGCCGAGGCAGTCAGGAGCGCCGAGAAGTTCACTCCGGGCGTCTCGTCGACGTTCATCTTTCAAGTGTACGCGTCATGACCCTTCGCCACCGACAGGGTCACCATTGTCGCCGTGCCCGGGCGGTGGCTCGCTCGCCGCCATATCGGACCACAACCTCGACCTCCGAACCGCGGACCACGAAGGATTCGAGAACGGCCCCGTTGGCCTCAGTGACCGATCCGGCAACGTCCTCGCCCTCGCTCGCACCCGCAAGCGCAGCGGCATCGGCCGCTGACTGCGCTCGGGCCCGCTCATCAACCTCGAGCCCGAGCCGCACCAGAACGAGCCCCATGAGCATCACGATGGCGAGGACCAGCGCGGCCATTGGAACGATCTGACCCGTCTCGTGTCGACAACGCTGTGCTGAACCGTGCCGAACTGAACAGCGCCAAACCAAACCATGCCGAATCAAACCATGCCGAACCATGGCGCACTCCCCTGCTGTGAATCACCGTGTCGATCCGTTGAGCAGACGAAAGGATCGGTGAGGAACTGTCAGTGGGAGAAGTAAGAAAGACGACGAAAGCCGCCGTGTTGTTGCTGGGCTGGAAAAGAAATTCAGTCGTCGTCGTCGGTGCCAAGCACAGGGGCAACAGACGCAACGGTTTCGCCGTCGGCCACGTTCATGACTTTGACGCCAGTGGCATCGCGACCCTGTGAGGAGATTTCGCGAACCTCCATGCGAATAACTGTGCCGACGCTGTTGATCACGAAAATTTCGTCGTCGATGCCGACCATAAAGGCCGCAACGACAGAGCCCTTCTTTTCGTTGATCTTGATGCCACGCACACCCTGACCCCCGCGGCCCTGACGATTGAACTTGTCAAGCTGCGTGCGCTTTCCGTAACCACCATCGGTGACAAGGAGGATTGCGGCATCGTCGCGAGTGACGTCGCAGGAAACAACTTCGTCGCCCGCGCGCATCTTCATGCCGCGAACGCCAGCAGCGGCTCGACCCATGGCCCGAACTTCGTCCTCGGCAAACCGAATTGCCTGACCGGCCTTAGTGACTACGAGAATGTCGTCGCCACCATTGGTAGGAATAACGCGCACGAGTTCGTCGCCATCTTTGAGGTTGATGGCGATGATGCCCGCACGAAGCGAAGAGTCATACTCGGTGAACTTGGTTTTCTTGACCTGACCATTCTTGGTGCAGAAGAAGAGGAACTTGTTCGATTCGTAATCTCGCGTGTCGATGATCGCCTGGATTTTCTCGTCAGGCTGCAACGGAAGAAGGTTGACCACCGCGGTGCCGCGCGCGGTGCGTTCCTTCATTGGGATTTCGTGCGCCTTGAGGCGATACACGCGACCGCGAGTTGAGAAGAACAGCAGGTACGAGTGTGCAGTGGTGTGGATGATGTGCTGGACGTAGTCCTCGTCCTTGAGTTTCGTACCGGCAACGCCACGCCCACCGCGACCCTGGACCTTGAACGCATCGGAGGACACGGTCTTGATGTAGCCCTTGGCCGACATAGTGACGACGAGGTCTTCATCGTCGATGAGATCTTCGATATCGAGATCGCCAACATCGAAAGTGATTTGGCTGCGTCGCGGCTGTCCGTAGGTTTCGCGAACCTTGCCCATTTCTTCAGCGATCACTGTGCGCTTCTTGCCCTCATCACCAAGGATGGCTTCGAGGTCTGCGATGGTTTCGCGCAGCTTCGCCATTTCTTCTTCGAGTTGTGAGCGGCCCAGTCGGGTGAGACGAGACAGCTGCATGTCAAGAATGTGTTCGGCCTGTTCGGTCGAGAATTCGAACGGAGCAGCCATAAGCGCTTCGCGAGCGGCTTGCTTGTCGGCCGATGCGCGGATGGCAGCGATAATTTCGTCGATGAGGTCAAGGGCCTTCAGGAGGCCTTCAACGATGTGGGCTCGACGTTGCGCTTCGTCGAGTCGGTATTGCGAACGGCGCGTGATGACTTCGATCTGATGATCGATGTAGGCAACAAGCGCGTCGCGAAGGTTGAGTGTTCGGGGAATGCCGTCGACGAGAGCCACGGCGTTCACCGCAAAGTTTGTTTGCAGCGGCGTGCGCTTGTAGAGGTTGTTGAGGATGACGAGCGCTGGCGCATCGCGCTTCAAGCGAAGTACCAGGCGCATCTTGCCCTTGGCCGATTCGTCGTTCAGTTCGGCAATGCCTTCGAGTTCGCGATTGTCGACCAGTTCCTTCACCTTGACGATGAACTGGTTCGGGCTCACCTGGTACGGAAGCTCAGTAATAACGATGAAATCGGATCGTGTTCCTTCCTCGATTTCGGCTTTACCGCGAAGTTTGATTGAACCTCGACCAGTTCGGTACGCGTCGATGATTCCTTGACGACCCATGATGAGCGCGCCGGTCGGGAAGTCGGGTCCCTTGACGAATTCCATGAGGTCGTCGGGTGTTGCTTCCGGATTTTGCAGAAGGTGATTCACCGCGTCGATGACTTCACCAAGATTG
>SYBH01000173.1 GCA_005787345.1 Actinomycetota bacterium | reverse complement strand
CCTTGTAAGGGAGATGCTCTAGCCAACTGAGCCAAACGCCCGAAGGAGCCCAGCGTAGCCGTGGTCAGTCGAGGTGTTTTTCCGCATCCCTCGGATCGATCGTGTGCGTGGCGTTCACCCTTGCCAACGCCACCATTGCTTCAGCGGTTTCGAACTGAAGCTCAGGCAATGCGTCGGGAGCGAACCATTTCACTTCGACGATTTCCGGCGAGGTCGGGCGAACTTCGCTGATTTCCGACAGCGCTGCAGGACGGGCCCGGTAGATGACATCAACGCGCTGAGGGTCGGCATCAACAACCACTGCGGGCGGACCGACAAGCTCGACGGCAATACCAACTTCTTCGAACACTTCGCGGCGCGCACCGACCTCAGGCGCTTCGCCGCGCTTCAATAAGCCGCCGGGAATACCCCACTTCTTTCGGTACGCCTGACGCACGAGAAGGATCGCTCCGTCAGGTCGTTCAATGACACAAATCGCGCCAACGGTGTACGAAGGCGACAGCGTGCGAACCGTGATGCGTCGCACCGAGCGCGGGAACAACCGAAACACGCGCAATGCAGCGCGATGCAGTCGGGCTCCTGGCGATCGATCCATGGCCGAAGCCTACGGGCGCTTGATGCTTCGACGCGCATCGACGAGTTGCGTCAAGAGCTCCGGCGTTGCCGCGGCTACTGGGGTACGGCGATCGGCGTGCTCAAGGACAACAAGGTCACGATCCTCGGCATCAACGATCACCGCACCTGCTTCCTTACAAATAAGAAGCCCGCCGAGGTAGTCCCATGAACCATGGGCATTCCACGAACAATCGATGTAGCCGTCAACAACACCACACGCGACTGCGCACAGATCAAGCGCGCATGCGCCGAGTGAACGGAACTGATACCAACCGAGCCAGTGGTCGGGATAACCAGAAAGCGCGACGAGTGATTCGCGCATCTTCGTTGCGCCCGAAGTCGTCATCGTCTTGCCATTGCGGGTTGCTCCCCCACCGCGCACTGCTTCGAACCGATCGCCTGTCGCCAAGTTGATAACAAGCGATGCGCGCGCTCCGTCGGCATCGACCGCACACAAACTGGTTGCGTACCAAGGGATGCCGCGACTGGCGTTCGTTGAGCCATCGAGTGGATCGAGCACGACGGTGATTGCTGCGTCGGGGCGATGACGGCCGGACTCTTCTGAGAGCACGCCGACTCCGGCTCGTTCGAGCACCTCGAGGGCGGCAGCATCGGCGGCGAGGTCGCTGTGGTACTGCCCGTCACGGGTTCCGGCCAGACCCCAATCATCGAGATTCCCAAGCGCAGCACGAATGGCGCTTGCCGTTTCATCGAGGACCTCAAGCAGGATTCTGTCGTCCATGGGGTCGACGGTAGCCTGACCTCTGTGGCGATCATCGACGTTCCCGGCTTCATTGCTGATCTCAAGGACCACGCGGTCGATCATGCCTTCCATGTGCATGACGAGCGGCACTTCATCGAGACCTATTCCATGCGCCAAGCATGGGAAATTGATCTTCACCCCGAAGACGCCTGCGGCGGTCCGCTCGATCTCCATCTTTCGCTCGAGGTCGACCCCAGAATCATGATCGGATTCGAAGACAAGATGCTCTCGATTCCCGAGGGCGACGACCCAGTCGAAGGGTTCTCATTCCCACTGGTGTTTACGTGGACGCTCCCGCCGCTTCGATACCCACCCGATCTGTTGGTGCTTGCCACCGAACTTGCCGGCATGGGCGGCATCGAACTTCCGCTTGAGGTGTCGGCAATCGATTCGTTTGCTTCGGTCACCGATGCACCTGAACGCAGCCTGACGATCGTTTCGCGCATCGAGGTTGGACTCGACCGCATTTTCCTCGGTCAAGAGCAAATGTGCGATGTTCTCGATACCTGTCACAACGTGAGCATCTGGCTTCTCGACCGCGCTGCAATCTGGCTCGGCGAAAACTAGTCACCCTGCACACAATGCAGTTCGTCCCTTCCGCTGCGATTCCCGAAGCTGCGCAACGTTTCGCCGAACTCCAAAATCGCGAGTGGGGCCACCTCTATCCCGACACGTCAGTCGAGCGTTCGAGGTTTGATCTTCTGAACAACCGATACGACGCATCGGACCTCGCAACACTTCGGTTGGCGTGGTTCGCCTGCAACGAAGACCGAGAACCGCTTGGCGTCGCGATGCTCGTAGGCGACGGTGAGGTCGAACCCCGCGACGAGCGTGATCTTGAGGGCCCGTGGTTCGCCGGGCTCGTGGTTGACCCAGCGTTTCGGCGCCAAGGAGTCGGTGCTGCCCTACTGGACTTCGTTACCGAACAGGCCCGATTATTCGGCTTTCAGCGACTGCGGCTGGTCACCGAGCACAAGACCGAGTTTTACGAACAGCGCGGATGGACCATTGAGCAGAAGGTCACCATGAACTCAGTACCCAATACCGTGATGTTCATTACTCTTACATCGTGATCATCAACTCTGCCTCGGACTACTACCCGAAGCGTCGCCAGAAGGTCTGGACCAACGTCAAATGATTACCCCGACACCCCGGATCTGGGGGTTTGCGGGAGTTCATTCCCTATTTCCAAGAACGACAGTGTAAGTTCTCTCAGTGTTTACCAGCTCCACACTTTCGATCGTCATTCCCGCCTTTAACGAGGCCGAGCGACTTCCGATGACTTTGCACGCCGTGGCCAACCGTTTCTCTGGGGTAGCGATCCAGATAATTGTGGTCGACGATGGAAGTACCGACGACACCGCCGCTGTCGCCCGCAAGGCCAAGATCGATGGACTTCCGGTGGAACTCGTCACTCTCGACCGCAATCGGGGCAAAGGCGCCGCCGTTCGCGCCGGCATCGCAGTCACCGAAGGCGATGCCGTCCTCATCATGGATGCTGATCTCGCCACAAGCCTTGATGCGATCGATGTGGCGTTGTCTCGCCTCGAGACTGCAGACATCGTCATCGGTTCACGCGCTGTCCCCGGCTCTTCGGTCACTGGCTCTTCCGCCGTCCGGGCGATGATGGGAATTAGTTTCAATCGGATGGTGCGACTCATGCTTCAACTGCAGGTCCACGATTCACAGTGCGGATTCAAAATGTTCCGAGGCGATCTCGCCCGCCACTTGTTTTCGATGAGCAGGGTCGATGGTTACGCCTTCGATCCCGAAATACTCCGCATCGCTGCGATCATGGGTTGCTCAGTCGTCGAGATCCCGGTGAACTGGACCGCCGTCGAAGGATCGAACATCCGCCCGGTGCGAGATTCGCTGAAGTCGGCTGGCGCACTCTTGGTGACGTTCTTTCGCCTCCGCCCCAACAGAGTTCGTACTCGCGCCCGTGAGCGTGGGTGGAACCCGGCCTGACGCTGACTCCGTTGCGCATCGCGTTTCTCGCCTGGCGCGATCTAGGCCATCCGCAGGCCGGCGGTTCGGAGTACGTCGTCGATGAACTCGCCCAGGGCATGACTGACCGGGGCCATGACGTGGTGCTCCTCGCCGGATCTCCCACCACGGATCACCCTTACGAGACGTGGCCGATCGGCGGCACCTACGACCAGTACCTGCGCGCACCATTCGCATTTCGTCGACATGTTCGATCCGCCGACGTGATCGTCGATGTTGAGAACGGCATCCCATTCTTTTCGCCACTCTGGACCCGCACTCCCTCTATCTGTCTCGTGCATCACGTCCACACCGAGCAATGGGGAATGCAGTTCTCCGCGCCAATCGCTGCAGTGGGTCGCACCCTCGAGGGTCGTCTCATGCCGCGCGCCTATCGACGATCCTCGTATGTCTCGGTCTCGCCATCGACTACGCGATCGCTCGTCGGGCTCGGCGTCGACGAGGTAAGCATCACCACGATCGAGATGGGAGCCGCGCCGGTACTTGCAACCGGCACAAGATCGCCCGAACCTAGGTTCCTCGTGCTCGGCAGGTTGGTGCCTCACAAGCGAGTCGAACTCGCCGTTCGATTGTGGCCGAAGGTGCGCGCCGTCACTGGCGGAACACTCGTGATCGCCGGCGATGGTCCGGAGATCGACCAGCTGCGCGCACTGACGTCGCCGGGCGTGGTGTTCACCGGATTCATTTCTGAAGAACGCAAAGCCGCCGAACTCGGCGCCGCTTGGCTGCTCATCCATCCCGCCCATCACGAGGGCTGGGGAACCGTAGTGATCGAAGCTGCTGCCGCCGGCGTCCCAACGGTGGGATTCGATGTCGAAGGTGTTCGAGACTCGGTCAAAGCCGACGTCACCGGACTTCTTGCCGATGACGATGCCTCGTTCGTCGACGCGTGGATACGACTGGCCACCGACGACACACTTCGGTCCACGATGTCGGAGGCTGCACGCCAACGGGCGAATAGCTTCACCTGGCCTCGGGCTCTTGATCTCTTTGAAAAGGCTCTTGAATCAGCTGCTCGAGGCTGAAGTCTTCGATCAGTCCAGACCGCTCTGCAGAATCTTTCTCTGAACATCGCGTGCCCGACTGAGGAGATCGCCGTTGTGAGGATCGGCCAGGAGATAAGGGCCGCCATCACCGACAGGAGCGGGTTTCCAAACATAGCCACTGCCCTGATCGCGCCTTAGTTAGCGTTTCCCGCAGCACATCCGTGGAGGACGGCGCAGGACCAACGCACCTAGCAGATCTCAAATCAACGCTGGCAGGGAGGGTGGGGATCGAACCTACGCCGAGGGATTACGAGTTCTGCGCCTTGGTAACTGAGCGGCGCGTCACACTGAATTCAGTACCCAATACCGTGATGTTCATTACTGTCGAACCATGAACATCACACCTGTTGCCGGACATCTCGGCGCAATCGTTGAAGGCATCGATCTTGCGCTCGCCACGCCCAACGACGTCGATGCAATCAAAGCAGCAATTGAGGAATACCTCGTCCTCTTCTTCCCCGGACAGGGCGAAATGAGTGACGAGCAGCAAGTCGCCTTCACCCTCAATTTCGGCGCCCCCTACTTCCACCCGATTGCCCGGGCATTTGGTGCAACAGAATTCAAAGCGGGACGCATCATCGATGACATCGACCACCCGCCCTATCAGGACAAGTGGCATACCGACGTCACCTGGGATCCAGAACCACCAACATTCGGCAGTCTTCGGATGGTGGAACTCCCTGACCGCGGCGGCGACACCGTCTTTGCATCGATGTACGCGGCCTACAACGCGTTAAGCGACGCAATGAAGTCCGCACTCGACGGCCTAACGGCGTGGCACGACCTCGGCGACGAGACGGCATTCCGTTCCAAAGCTGGCGACGAAATTGTCGATGCCACGCTCAAACT
This sequence comes from Actinomycetota bacterium, assembly GCA_005787345.1. Classification (GTDB taxonomy): domain Bacteria; phylum Actinomycetota; class Acidimicrobiia; order Acidimicrobiales; family Acidimicrobilacustridaceae; genus Acidimicrobilacustris. The sequence goes on along the minus strand of SYBH01000173.1, from coordinate 5,365 downwards.
TGTCCCTGGGGCGAATCATCCCGTGGTCGGGGTTCATCCCGTGACGGGAAGAAAGTTCATCAATGTGAATTCAGAATTCACTTCTCACATCAACGAGATGACGAAAGCTGAAAGTCGAGCGATCCTCGACTTCCTTTGCTCTCATTGCGCGAACCCTAATTTCGAAGTTCGGTGGAAGTGGACAGTTGGCGATCTTGTTCTTTGGGATGAACGCCCCACACATCACTTTGCTGTCGCCGACTACTACCCGAAGCGCCGCGAGGTCATCCGCGTCAACGTTCGCTAAATGAACCCCACTCAAGACGAGTCAACAGCTCGAATCACCGAATGGCACGAGCCCGTTATGGGTACTGCCGTAGAAATACAACTCGTGCTTGCTACCACAGGCGCTGACGCCGACGGACGGTCGTACATCTCCGCCGCAGTCGAAGAAATGGTTCGACTGCAGGACATCTTCTCGTCAGTGGATCCAACAAGTGAGTTTTCTCGGTGGGCGCGTAACGACATCACCGAGATCAGCACTGAACTGACTCAAGTCCTTACCGAATCTGCGCAGTGGCAACGCTCGTCTAGCGGCCGATTCAACCCGGCAGTGGCCGAACTCACCGAGTTCTGGAACAACGCTCAGAGCGCCGAGACCATGCCCGATGCTGCATCAGCCCAACGCATCGCCGATGCGATTGCGTCACCTCGCTGGCATACGAGTCGCAATGGCGCCGTCGAACAACTTGGCGATTGCTCGGTGTGCACCCTCAACGCCTTTGCGAAGGGGTGGATCGTGGATAGAGCCGTGGAGCATCTGCTCAAGCATCAAAGTGTCCGAACGGTCACCGTGAATGCCGGCGGTGATCTCCGCCGGTCAGGTGTAGACCCCCTCATTGTCGGAATAGAGAACCCGTTTCGCCCCTTTGACAATGAACCACCGATCGCCGCGATCTCAGTTTCGAACGCTGCAGTTGCCACAAGTGGATCAGTTCGTAAAGGTTTCCGCGTAGGGGGCAAGAACTTTGGCCATGTCATCGACCCTCGCAGTGGATGGCCCGTCGAAGCGATCGTTTCGGTTTCCGTCGTGGCTGACACTGCAGCAACCGCAGATGCCCTTGCAACGATCCTCGGCGTTCAGCAGCCAACTGATGCGATTGACGAAGCAAACGAAAAGGGGATCCCGACATTCATCGTCGATTGTGATGGCCGACAGCACCGATCTGATCCTTGGAAACAGATCGAGGTCGATCTCAGCTTAGGGTGATTGAGATCAGGACCAACATCACGACGACGCCCAAGCCAGAAACGATGAGGGCAGCGATACGTCGCTTTCGCAGGAACAACTGCATCACTAATCCACTGAGCGAGATCACCACGAGTAGAAGTCCGGCGATATCAATGAGCCACTTCCAGGATGAGTCTGCATTACGACCCTTGTGAAGGTCGTTCATCACACCCCAGAACATTCCTTGTTGTTCGGTAACCAGTTCGTACTGACCGCTCGTCGTCGAGAACATCAGGTCGGCCGAATATCCGGGCTGTCGATAACGGATCGATGCGGAGGTGCCGGTCGAATCGAATCCTTGAACTTGTCCACGTACACCAAGTTCGTTTCGTGCGAATTCCGAAACCGTGAGGTAGTCGACCGCACCGTTGACTAGTGGTCGCATCGGCAGTACACCCGTTTCCGTCGCGGTTGTCGACGAATCACCGATCGACCATGTCGGATGATTCAAGGTGATTCCCGTGATGCCAAAAAACAGCACCAACAACAACGCCGCCATTGAGGTGTAGACGTGAATGAGTCGCGACCACTTGTTCGTCGCCCGCTTGGCGTCCGCTAGATCGGCCATGATCAGGGGGTGTAGGTCATCAAGACCTTGGAAATTTCGCCCTTGTCAGACGGGCTCGCTGATACTGGGGCGGCGGCGATTGTCAACGGCTGAGCGATGACCCCGTAGGGGCCATTTTCTCGTGCGCACTCGATGAAGAAGAGATACTCGCCCTGCGGCATCTTCTGACCCGATGCATCATTTCCATCCCACGCCACCGAATACGCTCCAGCGTTTCGCGTTGCGCTCGACATTGACTTATCGGTTCCGCCGCTCGACGAAATCCATGATCGCATATCGCTCAGGTAACGCTCATTCTCACCGGACGAATACCAAAGTGAAATTGTGTCGATAAATTCTCCGGTTGCCGTTTCTACCCAAACCGCGATGTAAGGATTCTTTGCGCTTGCGTCTCCGGTTGCGCCATAGGTGAAGTCGATCACAACCTGCCCGCTTGCAGAAATGGGGACTCCAGGTCTTGAAACCTTCGCTGAGTTTGAGCTTCCCCCCGATGAGGCTGTTGATCCTGGCGCTTGCGTTGTGGAACTGAAGACTGACTCATCATTGTTTCCACCACAGGCCAGCGCAGGCACTGCGAGCGCTGCACCAAAAGCCGCTGCTCCAGCCAGAACTGATCGGCGGGAGATCGCTCGCTGGTACAACGACTCGGAAACCATTTCCGCCGGGGTGTGCTCGTCTGCCATGGACGAAGTGTACGAGGGGCCTCAATGACAAGGGGCCCATTGAGTGTGAGTTTCGCGAGAATGTCAGCGCAAGAAACGCCGTGCGAGTCGCCAGTAGCCAGCTGCAGCTGCATCGAGAAACGAAAGTGACTCAGGAATCGGGAAGTTCTTGGCATCAAGTCGGTCGGACATCAGGACAGAGAGTTCCTTATCCCCAACGGTTCGCTCGGACTGCACTGCGCGACGACGTTCGCGTAGCCACTTCCGGTGCGAGAAGAGCCAGCCCCAACCGTGCACTTTTTCTCCGAACCAACCGCTACGCGCTCCGATCAGTGCCATTGCTACTTCCGATGCAGCAATAAGCGGGGCAAGCACAACAAGCGTGCGAGAGTCCCAACACGTGAACATAAAGATCAGACGATTGCGCTCAACGAGGTACATCTTATTTGTGACACGTCCGAACTCGTAACGGTGACGACCAATTGCGTCGGGAACGTAATGAACTCGAAGCCCGCGTTGCCAGCAGCGCCAACTCATGTCTGCATCTTCATGGAACGCGAAGTAATGCGGTTCGTAACCGTCGAGCGATTCCCATACATCGCGGCGCAACATCACGAGAGCAGCCATTGCCCCAGCGACGTCTTTGTCGATCGCATGAGTTGCTGCTGGCTCACCAAATCCGCCGACCCAACTGAAACCGAGGAAATGAATGTCGTTGCCCGCAGAGTTCAACGTGGCGATGTCGTCGTTGAGGCGGATACTCCCGCCGGCAATGCCCACGGTCGGATCACTCGCAACTTCGACGAGGCGAGCAAGTGCGTCGGGTTCGACGACGAGGTCGCCATTGACCATTACGAGATAATCGCCCTTTGTGAAGGTCGCTCCGAAGTTACAGCCGGGAGAGAAACCTAGATTTGTACCGTCGCCTACGACGGTTAATCCCGGAGTACCCCGCAAACGTTCAACGGCGCCGTCGGTGCAGCCGTTGTCGACAAGGACGACGTCGATGTCGACCCCCTCGGACCCAAGAAGCGCATGAATGCAACGCTCAAGCCATGGTTCGTCTTGATACGAAAGAACGACTGCACTGACCTGCGGCGTCATCGACGCGACAGTCCAAGAACGCTCAGGAAGAAACTGCCCATAATCGTTTCGAAGCCGAGGACCGAAAGTGTCGCCGCGGGCACGGCTAGGCGGACTGCATCACGAGCATCCAGCGCGCCGAAGTCCGATGAACTCCAATGGATGAATCCATAGATCGCAAGGCCAATGCCAACGATCAGGAGTAGGAGCCCGATGATGAGACCGCGCTCGAGGTTCAGAATTTTGAACGCTTTTTGCATACCAGGAGAAGGCGGCATCAGTCCTTCATTCGCAACGAAGGCTCTGGAGAAGGCAGCAAACAAAATTGCTTGAAAGCCGATGAGTACCGCCGCCATTGAATACACGAGCGCAGAAACATCGAGCGCATGTTCGCCGATCTGAATCGGACCGGTAAGGAGAACTCCACCCAGAACCAGCCCAACGAGAAAGAGGATCATCCCCGGATAGAGAAAGAGCCAACGGGGGCTATAAAGCAGAAGGAACCGAAGATGACGCCAACCATCACGCCATGTACGCAAATGGGGAGCTCGGCTTCGACCGTCGGGCGACAACGTTGTCGGGACTTCAACAATGTTGAGTTTGTTGAGAGTTGCCTTCACAACCATTTCACTGGCGAACTCCATGCCAGTTGTTCGCAAATCGAGCTCAAGGATTGCCTCGCGGCGAAACCCACGCAATCCGCAATGGAAATCCTTCACGGGGCTACGAAAAAGAATTCGACCAACTGCCGTAAGCACAGGGTTCCCGAGGTACCGATGAAGAGCCGGCATTGCTCCGGGTTCGATACCACCCGCAAACCTGTTTCCCATGACGAGGTCGGCTCCGCCACGAAGTGCTTCGACGAAAGGCCCAAGGTTGGAGAGGTCGTAACTGTCGTCGGCATCGCCCATGATGACGAACTCGCCTTTGGCATCGGCAATACCGGCCGTGAGAGCAGCGCCATAACCACGAATCGGGACATCGACAACACGCGCGCCTTCGGCACGGGCAATGTCCTGCGAACCGTCCGTACTGCCGTTGTCAGCGATCACAACCTCTCCGTCGATGCCCAGACCTGCAATCGAGGCCTTGGCTTTACGGATACACACCGCAAGCGTTTCCGCCTCGTTGAGACATGGGAGAACGACAGTGAGTTCCATGGACCCGATACTACGCAAGCAATCCCGTCAATCGATGAGACCAAGTTGATGACGGATGGAATGGTGATCGAGATAGTCCGTACATCGTTGAATTCGATGACTTCCGTCCAATTTCCCAATCATCGCGCCATCGATCGTGATCGATTTGCCCGTACCAGCACGATCACCGATCGCTTCACGTTGAGTTCCAGTCATCGTGTACTCAATAACAAAGCGTTCCCAGAAGTCTTCGGCACTGGGCCCCTGATAGTCCCTAATCAGAAAATAAAGATCCGGATACCCGCGCAAGGAACGGTCGACCATTGCTCGTAATTCCTCCGAACCCACATAGGTCGAACCGGCAGCCATCCGATGAATGCCGTCATCGGCGTACAAACGAACGATCGCGTTTGCATCGTGGGAATTCCACGTATCGGACCAGATTTCTGCGAACTCTGGGTTCACCGCAGGTCCTCCAAACAAAAAGGCGTACAAAAACAGTTGGTGGGGCGGGTGGGGATCGAACCCACGACCAAGGGATTATGAGTCCCGCGCTCTGACCACTGAGCTACCGCCCCGATGGCCGATAGTGCTCCGGGGGTGGGGCTCGAACCCACGACCCTCTGATTAACAGTCAGATGCT
>SYBH01000172.1 GCA_005787345.1 Actinomycetota bacterium | reverse complement strand
TCGCCGCCCTTGACGGTGTCGTAGAACAACCGCTTTACGCTGTCGCCGTCGTTCTTGTAATTCTTGGCTGCGTTGATGCCACCCTGCGCGGCAATTGAATGCGCACGACGAGGTGAATCGTGGAATGTGAAGCACTTCACGTGGTAGCCGAGTTCGGCGAGTGTCGCCGCAGCGGCAGCGCCGGCAAGGCCGGTACCGACCACGAGCACGGTGAATTTCCGCTTGTTCGCGGGATTCACGAGCTTCATGTTGAACTTGTGATTCTCCCAGCGTTCCTCAACAGGACCAGATGGGGTCTTGGAGTCGAGAGTGATTGTGCTCATCTGATGCTCCTTCAGCCGACCACGCCGGTAAGCACGGCGATTGGGAATGTGATGTTGACGCCAGCCACAAGAATCGCAAAGCCCGCAGCAAAGCCACGGCGGATTGGATTGTGACGGGGATTGAACTGGGCACTCATTGAACCGACACTCTGAAAGATGCTCCAAGCGCCGTGATAGAGGTGAAAGCCCAGTGCGATGTTGGCGACGATGTAGAGCGCTGCGATCGGAGCCCGGGAAAGGCTTGAGGCGACGTTGGCATAGGGATTGCCATAGACGAACTCTGGGTTGGCCCAGCCCCATGTCAGGTCGGCGAGATGCCACACCAGAAACAGCCCAACGATGATGCCGCTCCAGCGCATCGTGCGCGCTGCCCAGTTCACCGCCACATAGTCACGTGGTGACTTGTAATTGACCGGTCGGGCTTTGCGATTGATTCGCGTAAGCGCATAGGCCGATTGGATATGCAGTCCGAAGGCCACGAGAAGGCCGAGACGGAAGATCCAGAGGACACCTGTGGCTGGGATGACCGGATAGAGCAACTTCCGCAGGAATTCTGCGTATTCGTTGAAGTCCTCGGCCCCGACGTACATCTTCAGGTTGCCGATCATGTGCACGAGAACGAACCCCATCAGCATGATGCCGGTGAGAGCCATGATCCATTTCTTGCCTACTGACGACTTGTAGAGGTCAATGATGGCGAAGGTGTTGCGGCGGTTGGCCTTGCGAATCGTCGGGGACGAAATGTCCGGAGTCAGTGCAGGCGGTTCCTTGGTTGCTGTCACGAGCAGACCTTTCTTGGAGAAGGCTGTGACCAGAACTGGACTTGATCGGGCAGAGCCGTGACCAAGTGAGATCACGCTACTCACCGACAACGGCGAGGGGCGAACTGTGCGGAGGCAGATTCGTCACTCGGCTCGCCCGGCAACCGAGCCACGGCGATAGGTTGAGTCGTCCATCGTCCGGCCATCGGGTCCGGCAGGGGAGGAAACGATGTCAGAGCGGCCAACCACTCTCGGAGAACTGCGGGCCTCGGGCTGGATCAGCCGGCCGGTCAAGGAAGAACTTCGTCAGAACGCCATTGTGCGGATCGTCGCTGGCGAGCCGCTTTTCGACAGCGTTCTGGGTTATGAAGACACCGTTCTTCCCCAGCTCGAGAATGCCATTCTCGCTGGTCACGATGTGATCTTCCTGGGCGAACGAGGTCAGGCAAAAACCCGCATGATCCGCTCTCTCACGAACTTGCTCGACGAATGGATGCCCATAGTCGCCGGTTCTGAGATCAACGACGATCCCTTCGCCCCGGTTTCCAAGCCCGCCCGCGACCTCGTGGCCGAATTGGGCGATGCCACCCCAATCAGTTGGGTGCATCGAGACGAGCGCTACGGCGAGAAGCTCGCCACCCCCGACACCTCGATCGCCGACCTCATCGGCGAGGTCGATCCCATCAAGATTGCCGAGGGCCGACACCTTTCCAACGAAGAGACCATCCACTTCGGTCTGGTGCCTCGCACCAACCGGGGCATTTTCGCTATTAACGAACTTCCTGACCTCGCCGAGCGCATTCAGGTTGGTTTGTTGAATGTGCTTGAAGAGCGCGACGTGCAGATCCGTGGCTTCAAACTCCGGCTCCCTCTCGACGTCATGTTGTTCGCGTCGGCCAACCCCGATGACTACACCAACCGGGGTCGACTCATTACACCACTGAAGGATCGCTTCGGTTCGCAGATCCGCACGCATTACCCACTCGACGTCGCAACTGAAGTCACCATCGCCTTGCAGGAAGCCCGCAATCTCGAAGTGCCGGGAATCGAAGTGCGTGTACCCGCGTACATGACTGAAATCGTTGCGGAGTTCTCACAACTCGCGCGTCGCAGCCCGCATATCAATCAGCGTTCTGGTGTGTCGGTTCGTCTTACTGTCGCCAACCTTGAAACGCTCCAGGCCAACGCGATGCGTCGTGCACTGCAGCATGGCGAAACCATCGTTGTTCCGCGTGTTTCTGATCTTGATGCGCTCGCTGCATCAACGATCGGCAAAGTCGAAATCGAAACGATTGAAGAAGGCCGCGAAGGCCTTGTTGTTGAACAACTTCTCAAGGCTGCGGTGCTCGGAATCTTCCGTGAATACATCGCCATCGAAAACCTTCGTGAGGTTGTCGACTCGTTCGACGGCGATCGTTTGGTTAACGCCGGTGAAGACGTTTCTTCTGCTGACTATGTCGCGTTACTCGGCGATATCCCCGCGCTCGCACCACATATCAATGCCCTTACCGGTGGCGACACCACGCCCGAGGTTGTTGCCAGCGCTGTCGAGTTTGTGCTCGAAGGTCTGCACCTTTCCAAGCGCCTCAACAAAGACGCAGTTGGCGCTCGCGCCCAGTACCGCGGCCGCGGCTGAACCCTGCGTGTCAATTAGCGCTGGTCGTTCACCAGTTCGCGCACGCCATCAAGACCAGCAATCACGACTCGTTCGACCATCGAGCCGGGGAAGATCCCGTGTTCGACGATGCCGGGCGTGTTCGCAAGTCGATCGCCAAGGGCGACGGGGTCGACAATCGAACCGAACTGAGCGTCCATCACGAGGTTGCCGTTATCGCTGCGGCGATCGCGGGTGGTGACTACCGAAGCGCCGAGAGCTTCGACGGCGGTGGCCACAACATCCGGTGCGAAATCGAGCACTTCAAGCGGCGTTCCGAAGGGCCCAAGTGCAGGAACGAGCTTTGACTCATCGACCACGATGATGAAGCGCGGCGACATCGCCGCCACGATCTTTTCGCGAGTGTGTGCCGCTCCGCCGCCCTTGGTGAGGTTGAACGCGGGGTCGACTTCGTCGGCGCCGTCGATGGCGATATCGAGTGCGCCGATTTCGTCGGGAGAGATGACCTTCAAGCCGAGCGAGGTTGCGAGTTCATGGGTCTGCACCGACGTTGAGGTGCAGACGATGTCGAGAGCCCGATCGCCGAGTTCGACGATTGTCCAGTACACGGTCGAACCAGTACCGAGACCGACGCGCATTCCGTCGGTGACGTAACTGGCAGCGTGACGTCCCGCCGCTTCCTTCGCGATGTCTTGGGGCGAACGGGCAGCTTGGCTCTGATCAGTGCTCACGCCGAGAGCATCGCACGTCAACGAGGCGCGGCGCGCAGTAATTGCGCGCTCTCACGAACGTTTCGACTGCGGTCGAACACGCCGTCAGGTATGTCGAGCCCGCATTCAGGTGTCCAGCCGTCAAAGCCTGACTCCCAGAACGCGTGCGTCACGGCGATGCCGTCGTCGGCGGCGCGTTGGGTCTCAAGGATGGAACCGGAGAGCACTTCTGTACGCCAGTCATCTTCAACAGCGGTGAGGCCGGTGCCGAGTAGCGCAAATTTTCGACCCGGGAAGTTGTCGGAAAGGCGACGAATGGTGACGCCAAGGCCTTCTGTCCAAGGGGCGCGACCATCGGGCGCAACCGGGGCATCTAGTGGATAGGGGCCGGTCGTTCCGTCGGCGAACAAGGTCGAACCGCCGCGATAGGTGAAACCAATGAGGTCGTACGCGCCCGCAAGCCCGTCGATCTCACGCTCGGCCAAGCCGGGGATGGAAATGACACCGTCATTGAGTTCGCGGATCCACGAGCCGAATCGCAATCGATCAACCGACTCAACGCGTTTGCGCGCCGCGTCACGTTCGTCGGGCTCGCGCGACATCACGCCCGGCTCCACTGGACACGTATCGATGCAAACGACAACCGGGGGAGTGCCGCTGCGCAGAAGGCGGTTGGCCTCGAACGATGCGTGATGCAGTGTGTGAAGTGCTTCAAGGAACTTGCCGGGTTCGGCTTTGTACGGTGGCCGGCTGCCGACGAGGTGGCCCTCAAGGGCTCGTGTGTAGGGGTCGAGGACCGGAATCCACGCCGCCACGAGGTCGCCAAAGGTTTCGGCCACGCGGTCGACATGGCGGGGCCAGGTGAGGCGAAGGCCGTCGGCATCGTCGAAACCCCGTTGGTCTTCAGAGAACCAGCCCGGCAGCGGGCCATCGTGCAGAACGGCCCAAACCTCAATACCGGCGTCTCGAGCAGCCTTCAAGATTTCGGAGACGTGATCGACGGCGTCGCTGTCCCAATGGCCCGGGCGAGGCTCGAGCCGCGACCAGTCGATCGTCCAGCGCATAGTGGGAATGCCGGCTTCGGCCAGCATCGGAAGGTCAGAGCGGTACTCAAAGCCGAAACCGCTGCCGATCATGGAATCGGGAAGGGTTCCGTCGCTGGTGAGGGTCGACCAATCGCTTCGATCTGAGAGGCCTTCGCCTCCTGCGGCAGTTGTGGCGATGCCCCAAAGGGCTGGGTCGGTCATAGATGCAGTATTCCCGGTACGGTGCCTCTATGGGCAGAGCCAATCGGGTTCAGTACTCGCGATGGGATGGCACGCAGGTCGGCTTCGACTTCGATGCCACTGACATCTTCGGCGAGATCACTGACGATCTGCTGTATCACGGCGATATCAACGCTGCTCTGCGACGCATGATGCAAGAGGGATTCGACTCCGACAACGGCGAGCGCATGAAGGGCTTGCGGGAAATGATGGACGAGCTCCGAAACAAGCGTCGGGAAACTCTCGAAAGTCACGACCTCGGTGGCATCTACGACGAAATCGCCAAGGACCTCCGCGATGTTGTCGAAGCCGAACGTGAAGCAATCGATGAACTCGCGCAAGAAGCGCGGGACTCCGGCGATGCCCGTCGCCAAGAACTCACCGAACAGGTTGCTGCCGAACGTCACCTGTCACTCGACTTGATGTCGCAAGATCTCGCGGGAATGGTGCGCGATCTTCAGAACCACGACTTCACGTCATCAGAAGCACGCGAAAAGTTCGAGGAACTGGTCGAAAAACTGCGCGAGCAGTTGATGCAGCAGTATGTCGATCAAATGTCGGGCGCAGTTGAAAACATGACACCCGAAGACATGGCTCGCATGAAGGACATGTTCGCCGAACTCAACAACATGCTTGAACAGCGTCAGCGGGGCGAAGAGCCAGACTTCGACGGCTTCATGGAGAAGTTCGGCGACTTCTTCCCGGAAAACCCCCAAAACCTTGACGAATTGCTTGAAATCATGGCGGCCCGCATGGCTGCTGCTCAAGCGATGATGAATTCAATGACGCCCGAACAACGCGCTCAGTTGCAAGCGCTTTCCGATCAATTGCTTGAAGATATGGATCTTCGTTGGCAAATGGATCAATTGGGTCAAAACCTCGCCCAAGCGTTTCCTGATCTCAACTGGAATCGTCGCTACGAGTTCTCTGGCGACGAACCGCTCAACATGGCCGACGCCAATCAAATGCTTCAGCAGCTGGGCGATCTTGATCAGCTTGAGAACTTGTTGAAGGGTGCAGCCAACCCAGGTGCACTCGCCGAGGTCGATCTCGATCGTGCGCGCGAACTTCTCGGTGACGACGCGGCCCGCAGCCTCGAACAGATGGCAGAACTCTCACGCCGCCTGGAAGAGTCGGGTCTGGTTGAAAACAAAGAAGGAAAGCTCGAACTCACGCCGCGTGGCATTCGCCAACTTGGCCAGAACGCTCTCGACGAATTGTTCAACAAGCTCGACATGGACAAAGCCGGGCAGCATGAGATTGCGCGCATCGGCGTTGGCCACGAGCGCGATCACTCCACCAAGCCCTACGAGTTCGGCGATCCTTTCAATCTCGACATTGGTCGAACCGTTCGCAATGCGATCTTCCGCAGCGGTGCTGGAACGCCCGTGAAACTCACTCCTGAGGATTTCGAGGTCGAGCGAACTGAACATCTGGTGCGATCGAGCACTGTCCTCATGGTCGACCTTTCGCTCTCAATGCCGATGCGAGGCAATTTCCTCCCGGCCAAGAAGGTCACGATGGCGTTGCACGCCCTCATCACCTCGAAATACCCCCGTGATTACCTTGGCCTTGTGGGCTTTAGCCGCTCGGCCGAGGAACTCAAGGCTGAGCAATTGCCCGAGGTCTCTTGGGACTTCGACTACGGCACCAACATGCACGAGGGCTTCATGATCGCCCGGCGCCTTTTGGCCAAACAGTCGGGCACCAAGCAAATCATCATGATCACTGACGGTGAACCCACCGCCCATGTGATGCCAAATGGCCAGATTTTCTTCGATTATCCGACCCGGCCTGAAACCCGCGATGCCACCCTCCGACAGGTGATGCTGTGCACGAAAGAGGACATCGTCATCAACACCTTCATGCTTGACCCGAACCCGTATCTGTCGGAGTTCGTCGAGAAAATGAGCCAATTAAACGGTGGAAGGGCCTTCTTCACGACCCCAGAGAACCTGGGCGATTACGTGCTGGTGGACTTCTTGAACAACAAACGGGAAATGCTCCGAGGCCGCCGAGCCGGTTGATTTCCCCTGCTGAGCCGGGGTTTTTGTGCCCCGAACCCAATTCCCCCTTGCGTTTGTCGCTCCGACAGGGCAGAATCACGCCGTTGTAATTACACCCGTGGAGCATCGTCGTTTCCGGGGGAAGCTGTTCGAGTCCAGGAGGACCCCCAGCATGCCGCAATCGATTTCTTTCACCTCTGCCCAGGGTACGCCGGCCGTCGAACTCGACGGCGAGGACAAGTCCTGGCAGGACATGGCCAACTGCCTTGGTGTCGACCCTGATCTCTTCTTCCCCGAGCGCGGTGCATCCACTCGGGAAGCCAAAGAGGTCTGCAAGGGCTGTGTGGTGCGAGACGATTGCCTTGAGTACGCGTTGGCGAACGGCGAGAAGTTCGGCATTTGGGGTGGCATGAGCGAGCGCGAGCGTCGCCGGATCCGCCGCCAGCGCGCATTGGCCCGTGCCGCAGCAGCAGCGCCGGCTCGTACCGCAACTGCCTGAGCTCAGATGCCGCCGTTTGGGCGGCGTTGCAACCGAGACTCAATCGTCGTTTCAACCGACAGATTGAGTTGTTCCCAGCGATTTTCATGTACCGCGTCCACGACAGTCTGCGGCGCGAGACCCACAAGTTCAGCACGAGCAATTTCTGCGACTGCAGCGACGCGGTCGTACACCTCGGCAGGACCAACGGCAAGCGGGTCGATGAGATTCATCGACACCTGTACCTCGTCTCCAACCTGAAGGGCGAGGGCCCGAACGCCAGGTCCGCGGATCGACGACGCAATGGATTTGGCAAGGTCTAGATCAGGCTCACAAAGCCATAAATTCCAGGCCAACATGAGTTGACGGGCACCGACGGCAACAGCGCCTGCTGTGGGATGTGGCTCAGATGGGCCGAAGTCAGGTACCACAACGGTGAAGGCGCCGCGTCGGATATCAGGCAGCGTGCGCTCCGGGCCATACAGAAAGACAGGAATTTGCAGTTCGTTGGCGATCCACGAACTCATTGCGTCTCGAGTTCTGAGCGCATCGTCAAAGGTGGAACCGGCTAGGGGAACGAACGGCACAACGTCGACGACACCGATGCGGGGATGAACTCCGGTGTGTGTTCGAAGATCAAGACGCTCGACGGCAGCGTTGATGACCGCTGGCGGAGCGTCAGCACCGACGACGGTGATGACGGATCGGTTGTGATCGGCATCGCAATGCACGTCGAGAAGATCGCTGCCAGCGGTGCGCGCGATCTCCTGAACAAGGTCAAGGTCGCGGCCTTCGCTGATATTGATGACGCACTCAATCACGATGGATCACGAACGCGATCCTGCCCCATCCAACTCCGGGAGGTGGAGATGAACGGGGCAGGTCGTGGTTGGCAGAGCAACGCAGTGGCTGCGCTGGATACGCGATGGGGGATCAATCAGACGTTGAGCAAGTGGCTGGGGGTTCGGCGGCCCTTCAGCATCCGGCGTCGTTGGCGCTCAGAGGTGCCGCCCCATACGCCGTGGTCGATGCGGTTATCGAGGGCGTAGTCGAGACACTGTGCCGCTACTGGGCACGTGGCACAGATGCGCTTGGCTACCTCAACCCCGACGCCGTCGCTTGGGAAGAAGGTGGAGGGGGGGTGGTCTTTACAGTTGCCGTCATTCATCCAGGGGGTGGGGGTATCCATGTCGGGGAAGGTAGCGATGGGGGGCGAAAGCGGAGGTAAGGAGAACCGCTGGTTGCCTCTAAATGAACCTTTTCCGAAGGGGGGCAGTCATTGGGGGCTCTTGGCGGGTCGCCGCTAGGCTGTCGCACCTTGCGGGGTCGCCCTTGGCCCCAGATGACGAAAGTGCCGTGCCGCCATGTCGATCACCGAAATCGAAACCGATCAGCCGCCTCGTGGGCATGTCCGAGTGATCTACCTCGGCCCGGTCGCTCCCCACTGGGACGTCCAGGGTGATTCTGAGGTCCGTGGCCTGATCGACGAGTTCCGCAACCGCGTAATGGCCCGTCTACTTCTTCTTCCCCCACACGACCCGCAGTTTCGTCGTAACAAAGAACGCGTCGCTCGCGATGCCGAGCGAGAGAACCTCACGCTCGTCTGGGATCTCGGCATTCCGGAAGACTGATCATGTCGCTGGGCGTGTCGCGACCGGTGGTGCACCTCACGCCCGCCCAACTTGCGGCGTCCCCTGACCGTTTCCTAAATCGAGAACTTTCGTGGCTCGACTTCGACGCTCGAGTTCTTGCTCTTGCCTCGAATCCCGATGTTCCCCTTCTTGAACGGGCCAAGTTCGTTGCAATCTTTTCGCAGAACCTCGATGAGTTCTTTCAGGTTCGTGTCGCCGGACTGAAAGATCAGGTTGCCGCTGGGCTGGGCAAGCAAACAGCCGATGGTCGGACTGCTGCGCAGCAACTGCGCGAAATCCATGAGCGGCTTTCGGTCCTTGTGGCCACGGCCGAGCGCGTCTTCCTCGACGAACTTGTTCCTGCGCTCGCTGGTGTCGGCATTGTGTTCTCGAGTTATGAAGAACTTGACGATGACGACCGCTCCTATCTCGACACCGTCTTTGAAGAGCGCATATTCCCGGTCCTTACGCCGCTGGCTGTCGACCCGGGACATCCTTTTCCCTACATCTCAGATCTTTCTCTGAACCTTGCTGTGGTGGTGAATGACCCAGTCACCGGCGAGCATCGCTTTGCGCGGGTCAAGGTTCCCAATCTGCTTCCACGATTCATCGTGATGCCGGACGGCGAGCGATTCATTCCACTCGAACAGGTCATCGCGTCGCATCTCGATGTGCTGTTCCCCGGCATGGATCCAGGCACGCATTACGCCTTCCGAGTTACTCGAAATGCCGACCTCACGGTGGAAGAAGAAGATGCTGACGATCTTCTCGAAACGATCGAACTTGAACTTCGCCGCCGCCGCTTTGGCCGAGCGGTTCGACTCGAGATCGATTCAAACGTTTCTGAGGAAATTCTCGAGCTTCTGAGCGAAGAACTCGATCTCGATGCTGCGGACATTTACACGTTCTCTGGTCCAATCGATTTGAGTGGCCTCTTCGGACTGATGAGTCTCGAACGTCCTGACCTTAAGGACGAACCGTGGGCGCCTATAACGCAACCACGTTTATCGAGCACCGATCCCGACGAACCGGTCGACATCTTTTCGGTCATCCGCGACCGCGACGTTCTGATGCATCACCCCTACGAATCATTTTCAACTTCTGTTGAGGAGTTCATTCGTCAGGCGTCGGTTGATCCGTCAGTCCTCGCAATCAAGCTCACGCTGTATCGCACCTCATCTGACACTTCGATTATTAAGTCTCTTGTGCGTGCCGCCGAACGCGGCAAGCAGGTTGCTGCACTTGTTGAACTCAAAGCTCGGTTCGACGAAAAGAAGAACATCGGCTGGGCCAAGGAATTGGAAAAAGCGGGCGTTCACGTGATCTACGGCCTCATGGGCCTCAAGATTCATACCAAGACCACGCTTGTTGTTCGCGAAGAACACGACGGCATCCGCCGCTATTGCCATATCGGAACCGGTAATTACAACCCGAAGACTGCGCGTCTGTATGAGGACGTTGGTCTTCTCACTGCCGACCCGGCCGTGGGTTCAGATCTCACGCAGTTGTTCAATCTGCTTACGGGTTTTGCTCGTGACCCTGAATTCTCAAAGCTGCTGATCTCGCCCACGACGATTCGTCCGGGCATTGCTGAACTCATTGCGAACGAAGCAGCGCTGGGCGCTGAAGGTCACATTGTTCTCAAGATGAACAGCCTCGTTGATGCGGCACTCATCGACTCCCTTTATGCGGCTTCGCAAGCGGGCACGCGAGTCGACCTGATTGTGCGCGGCATTTGCTGTTTGCGTCCAGGCGTTCCGGGACTGTCCGAAAACATCCGTGTGCGTTCAATTGTGGGTCGTTATCTGGAACATTCGCGGATCTATTACTTCAAGCATGGTGCCGCAGGCGCTCCCGTGTACTTCATCGGTTCTGCCGACCTCATGCCCCGCAACCTCGACCGCCGTGTTGAAGCCTTGGTTCCTGTCGAAGATCCGTTGCTGCAGGCGCGTTTGCACGAGATCCTTGACGTCAACCTTGAAGATGATTCCCTCGCATGGGCGTTGGGTCCCGATGCGACTTGGAGTCGCGTTCTCGGTACAGACCAGTTCGACACCCATCGCCGCTTCGAGGCAATTGCACTCGAACGTCGGGTCTGAATTTGTATGACGGTCCGCAACTCGATTGACGATGGCGCTGAATCGTTCGACGTGCGCGCCGCTGGCGGAGTGATCTTTCGCGGTGAACTCGCTGAACCCGAGATCGTGATTGTGCATCGTCCTCGCTATGACGACTGGACCTTCCCGAAGGGAAAGGCTGAGACGGGCGAAACCGATGAGCTGACAGCGCATCGTGAAGTATTTGAGGAAACAGGCTTCGACTGTGAACTCGGTGACGAGTTGCCGTCAGTGACCTACCGAGACCATAAAGATCGTTCCAAGATTGTTCGGTACTGGGTGATGACGGTTCAGTCCGGAACGTTCGAGGCGAACGAAGAAGTCGATGCCCTTGAGTGGGTCAGCCCGGTTGAAGCGGGGGAGCGACTCACCTATGACCACGATGTCGATGTGTTGTCAGCATTTCTTTCGCTCGGACACAGCGACTAAGTCGCTTGCGTTTAAGCGGAGAGTTCGTCAATGAGTTCGCGAACGCGTCGCTCAATTTCATCTCGAATTGGACGGACGGCTTCGACGCCTTGGCCAGCGGGATCTTCAAGCACCCAATCGAGATAGCGAACTCCTGGAAAGAATGGGCAGTTGTCGCCACAGCCCATAGTGATGACGACGTCGCATCGTTCGACAACTTGAGCATCAAGAATTTTTGGGTGTGCACCACGTTCGACGAGATCGATACCGACCTCATTCATGGCTTCGATCACGGCAGGATTAAGTGTGCTCGCAGGTGCGCTTCCGGCGGAAAGCACTTCGATGCGATCGCCAGCGAGGTGGTCGAGAAATCCAGCCGCCATTTGTGATCGGCCGGCATTGTGCACGCAGACGAATAGAACAGTGGGGTTTGTTGTTGTCATTTATCTTCCTCGTGCTTCATGAGTAGTTCATCGGCGAACTCGTCGGCATCGGGGAATACGATGCGGATTGCGACAAGTGCAAGGGCCATTCCAACGAACTGGGCGATGATGAATCCCGGTGCTGACTTCGGCGCAATGCCTGCAAAAGAGTCAGAAAGGCTGCGGCCGATAGTGATAGCTGGGTTGGCGAAGCTCGTTGACGAAGTAAAGAAGTAGGCCGCCGTGATGTAGCCAGCAACCACGAACGGGGCGAGTGTCGACTTTCCCGATCGAACGACTCCGAAGATCACGAGAAGAAGGCCGAGAGTGGCGACGATTTCACCAAGCCAGAGCCCGCCGCCAGAGCGTGTTTTCGTCGAGATGTTGATGGCGGTGAGACCGAACATGAGATTCGCAACCATGACACCGGCGATCATGCCGGCGATTTGGGCTGCGATGTACGGAAGTACCTCTCGTGTAGGAATGCCGTGGAAGACGCGATCAGCAATTGTTACGACCGGATTGAAATGCGCGCCGGACACTGATCCGAAAGCAGCAATAAGTGCGACCAGCGCGCCTGCAGTTGCCACGGTATTGCAGAGCAATTGGAGGGCAATGTTGTCGGTGAGGTTGGTGGCCATGATGCCTGACCCGATCACCGTGGCGATAAGAAAGGCGGAGCCGAGAAATTCGGCGAAGCACTTTCGGAACAATGGTGACATCAGCAGCAACCAGGCTTTGCGCTGAGACTCACCGACTCAACGGGTGATGAGGTTGCACAGCATGCATCCCCACCATCGACTGGTGCTGAACCAAAAACGGTCGAGTCAGCGATCACTGTATAAACCTCCCAGCGGGCATCGTCGGGATCGCGGACCCACACCTTGTCCTGAACGGCGTAACAGCAGGTGGTTTGTTCCTCGACGTCGGTTGTGAAACCCACCTCGTCGAAGCGGTTCGTTGCCTCAGCGACCTCGTCTGTGGAGTCAACCTCGATCCCGAGGTGATTGAGTCGTTCGGCGACAGTGTTCTCGATTAGTACAAGTTTGAGAGGGGGATCGGCGATCGCGAAGTTTGCGTAGCCCTCACGTACCTTGGCCGGCTCGGTATTGAACATCTTCGAGTAAAACGCGATCGCTTCGTTGATGTCGGACACGTTGAGTGCAAGTTGAACTCGGGACATGGGGGGCTCCTCAATGGATGATGTAGCGACGCAAGCACGTATGTCTTGGCGGAAATATCAAGCGATGTATCGATGAACTTCGATACGTACTATCTTTAGCATATTGATGTTTGTCAATATCGTTTTCCGTTTGGAGGGGCCGTGGCGACAAAATCAGTGAAGTCAACGAAATCGAAGTCAGAGACAAAGGTGTGCTGTGGCACCGCTCGCGATATTCCGCTTAGCGAAAGTGATGCCGCCGGGCTGGCTTTGGTCTTCGCTGCGCTTTCCGATCCTGTCCGTCTCCGACTTCTTTCCATCATCAGTTCCGCTCCTGACGGTGAAGTGTGCGCTTGCGATTTAGTCACGCCCATTGGCAAATCGCAGCCAACGGTGAGCCATCACCTCAGGATCCTGTTTGAGGCTGGCCTGGTAGAGCGAGAAAAGCGGGGGGTCTGGGTCTGGTATCGAGCGGTGCCTGAGCGTCTCGACGCGGTTGCGAGCCGATTGCGCTAGCCCATTGAGCGCAAGGATTTCCCTTCCCGTTCATCTCCCGTACACCTGATGAGCGGAATCCTGTCACCTTGGATCCGTACGTTGTCCCCCGGGTGCTCGACCGGGCACTTTGGAATCAACCGTTACAGGGAGAATTATCTTGCGTTCATCGAAGCGGGGCCTTGTTTGGCTCCTCGCCGTTCTTGTCGCAGTCGGTCTTGTCGCCGGCGCTTGCGGCTCGAGTTCCTCAGATTCGTCGTCAAGCACCACAAAAGCGACGTCGAACTATGACTACAAGTCCCTCAGCGGAACCTTGAACGGTTCCGGTGCAACGTTCCCGAAGAACTTTTATGAAGACGCAATTGCCTCGTTTACGTCTGTGGCTTCAGGTATCACCGTGAATTACAACTCCGTCGGTTCAGGTCAGGGTAAGAAGGACCTTGCTGCCGGAACCACCGATTGGGCGGGTTCGGACAGCCTCGTGAAGGACGATGAAAAGGCCAACTTCAAGGGCCCGTTCCTCTACTTCCCAACGGTTGCGGCCCCGATCACGGTGTCATACAACCTCTCCGGCGTGAAGGAACTCAAGCTTTCACCCGAAACTCTTGCCAAGATTTTCATGGGCACGATTGCCACATGGAACGACGCAGCGATCGCTGCCGATAACCCTGGCGTCACGCTTCCGAACACGGCGGTTACCGTTGCGGTTCGCTCCGATGGTTCGGGTACGACCTCGAACTTCTCGAAGTATCTTGCCACTGCGGCTCCGTCAATCTTCACTGTGACTGCTGGTGACTCTGTTGCTTGGCCCAAGGCGCAGGCTGGCAAGGGCAACGCAGGTGTCGCTCAGATCGTGAAGGACACCGCTGGCGCTATTGGCTACGTCGATCTTTCCGATGCAAAGGCGACGAACCTCACGACTGCGCTCATCAAGAACAAGGACGGCAAGTTCGTCGCTCCGACCCTTGAAGGAACGACGGCTGCCCTTGCTGGTGCAACGATCAAGGATGACCTGACCTACAACCCGCTCAATGCGGCTGGTGCAGAGACGTACCCGATCACAGCGCCGACCTTTGTCATCGTCTATACGACCCCCTCAGCGAATGTCGCTGCCATCAAGGGTTGGCTGACCTATCTGCTTACCGATGCACAGGATCTGGCCAAGGACGTGGACTTTGCTCCGCTCCCGACGGCACTTCGTGACAGGGCACTTGCGCAGATCACCCAGATTCAGGGCTAGAAACTCCACGTGACTTTGCTTACTCATGACGACAGCGTCACCCCCGCAGGTGGGGGCGACGCTTCGTCGTTGCTTGAACCCACGTCTGGACGGCGAGGCGATTCGGTCTTCAAGACCGTCGCGCTAGCGGCTGGCCTGGTGGTGTTGGGCATCCTTGCGTTGATCGCCATTTCGACAACGCGGGAAGCTTGGCCTGCTTTTCAACAAGAGGGTTTTGGATTCATTACCTCGAGTACGTGGGTGCCCGCCGATGGCAAATTCGGGGCACTTGCGTTTATTTACGGAACGATCTTGTCGTCCTTTATCGCACTCGTGTTGGCCGTGCCGGTAAGCCTTGGGATTGCGTTATATGCGAATGAAGCCGCGCCGCGTCGATTTCGTAAGCCAGTTGTTTATGTTATGGATCTCTTGGCTGCGATCCCTTCGGTGGTCTACGGACTCTGGGGCATCATCGTGCTCGCCCCTGCGATCCAGCCTGTTTATAAAGCAATTAGTGGCGCCGTAGGCGACATTCCAGTTCTCGGCTGGTTTTTCAATGGAGACAGCGGTCGCAGCTACATGACTGCCGGAATCATTTTGGCGATCATGATCACACCGATCATCACTTCGCTGAGTCGCGAAGTCATTGCAACAGTTCCGTCTGCGCAACGAGAGGCTGCCTACGGAATGGGTGCCACTCGTTGGGAAATGATTCGCGCTGCAGTTCTGCCATGGAGCCGTGGAGGCATTGTCGGCTCAGTGATGCTTGGACTTGGTCGAGCAATGGGCGAAACCATCGCGGTTGCGCTCGTTATCGGCTCGCAACCACAGATCACTACACATCTCTTTGAAGCCGGTGACTCGATGGCTGCAGTCATTGTGAACCAGTTCGGCGAAGCATCAGGTGTCCACAGGTCCGCGTTGATTGGTTTGGGTGTTGTCCTGTTTGGAGTCACGATCATTGTCAATGTTTCTGCCCGCAGCATCGTGAGCCGGTTTGACCGCAGAAGCCAGGGGGCATGAGATGACTGATTTGATCTCTCCTGATGTTGAGCAGTTGCTTTTTGATGCGACAACCAGCCGATCTCGTCGAATCAAGAATCGCCTCGCGTCGATTTGGATGCTTGGCGCCCTCGTTGTTGCGGTAATCCCGCTTGCCCTCGTCATTGGTTACGTCCTCCTCGAGGGCATTGGTCAACTTTCAGTCGCATGGTTCACCGAAGACCTGCCCGCCGTGACTCGTAAAGCCGGCGGCGGAATGGGCCCGGCAGTAGTCGGAACACTGTTCATCACGCTTGGTGCTGCCGTCATGGCGATTCCATTAGGCATCCTCGGGGCGATCTACCTCCATGAATATGGCGCCAAGGGTCGCACGGCGCGCTTGATCCGGTTCATGGCCGACGTAATGACCGGGGTTCCCTCAATCGTTATGGGTCTCTTCGTGTACACCGTATGGACGCTCACATTTGGCCTCAACGGTTTCGGTGGCTCCCTTGCGCTCGGCTGTTTGATGTTGCCGATCATCATCCGCACGACCGAGGAAATGTTGCGCCTCGTTCCCGACGAACTTCGACAAGCCAGTTATGCCCTTGGTAATCGTAAGTGGCGCACGATTACGACAGTTGTGCTCCCAGCATCATTTGGCGGAATCACCTCAGGCGTCATGATCGCCATCGCTCGTGCTGCCGGTGAAACTGCACCGCTGGTTTTCACAATTGGTGCTGCGAGGAATTTGAACCTGAATATTTTCGAGGGTCCGATGACTGCGCTCTCGGTTCAGATTTTTGGAAATGCCCAAACGCCATTCGATGCGGCGAAATCTCGTGCTTGGGGCGCTGCCCTGACCCTGGTTGCCATCGTTTTTGCCATGACCATTCTCGCCCGCGTTGTGTCGTCAAGGGTTGCCCGACGACACGCTGCCTGACCGCCCTAGCCTTCAGACGTGACTGAAACCCACGACTCCAATGCAGAGGACTCCTCGATGTCTCCTGAAATTGCTGCACCAAACGCCGAAGTTGTTGCACCGACAACAACACCCGTGCCGGAAGCACCCTCGGTGGTGTTCGACGTTCGTGAACTCGACGTCTACTACGGCGGGTTTCGAGCAGTGCGCGATGTCAACCTTCAAGTTCTCCAGCACGAAATCACAGCGTTTATTGGTCCGTCGGGCTGCGGAAAGTCGACAGTGCTTCGTTGCTTCGATCGCATGAACGACCTTATTGAATCTGCTCGAGTCGATGGGAAGATCCTGTATCACGGCATCGATCTTTACGATCCTCGTATCGATCCAGTCGAAGTTCGAAAACGAATCGGCATGGTTTTCCAGACACCGAATCCCTTACCGAAATCGATCT
>SYBH01000171.1 GCA_005787345.1 Actinomycetota bacterium | reverse complement strand
AGTCATTCGAGGACGAAGCCACTGGCGAACTCATGAATCGGTTATTTGTGAACGTCAAGGTTGACCGCGAGGAACGGCCTGATGTCGATGCGGTCTACATGGATGCCGTTCAGGCGATGAACGGACATGGCGGGTGGCCGATGACGGTGTTCTGCCTACCCGATGGTCGTCCGTTCTTTGCCGGCACCTATTTCCCGAAGACCTCACGTGGCGGCCATCTTGGTTTTGCCGAACTCTGCGAGCGCATCAACGAGTTGTGGCACACCCGTCGCGACGAACTTGTTGAACAAGCCGCCACCGTCACCGAGGCAATCGATGAGGGCGTCCAGCTCCCCCACCCAACGCAGGAACCAGATGGCTCGCTGTTTGCAGCAGCCGCTGCTGCGCTGGTGGGCCAAATCGACAAAGTCGATGGCGGGTTCGGAGCGGCTCCCAAGTTCCCCCAAACGTTTGCCATTGACGCGTTACTTCGTCAGTACGCGCGAACTGGAGATTCCGCTGCGCTCGATGCCGCACTCCTTTCGCTCGACGCAATGGCAGCTGGCGGCATTTACGACCACCTCGGTGGCGGATTTGCCCGATATGCCACCGACAAACGATGGCTCATTCCGCATTTCGAAAAGATGCTCTACGACGAAGCGCTCCTTGCCCGTGTTTACCTCCACGCGTGGCAACTCACGGGTGAAGCGCGCTTTCTCCAAACGCTTGAAGAAACAATCGAATATGTACTGCGCGATCTCCGACACCCACTTGGTGGTTTCTATTCCGCCGAAGACGCCGACTCAGAAGGCGTCGAAGGAAAGTTCTATGTCTGGTCGATCAATGAAGTCCGTGAGATTTGCGGCGACGATGCCGACGCCGTCATCGAATGGTTTGGAGTCACCGACCACGGGAACTGGGAGCACACCAACATTCTAGAACGCGTCGTTCGCGGCGATCTTGCTCGTCCCGACGCCGTTGAACGGGGCCGAGTTGCACTTCTTGCTGCTCGCAACAAACGAATTCGACCAGGCCTCGACGACAAGGTGCTCGCCGAATGGAACGCACTTATGCTTTCCACGATTGCCGAAGCCGCAGCGGCAACCGGTTCAGTCAAATGGCTTGAAGCTGCAGTCACCAACGCAAACTTTCTTTGCGACAACCTGCGAGTGAACGGGCGATGGATGCGTTCTTGGCAAGGCGAAGCTCGCGTCTTGGCCTTCAGTGCCGACTACGGCGCTCTTGTCGATGCATTCGTTCGCGTTCACGAAGCAACCGGTGATCCCCGCTGGCTCGACGAAGCGGCGGCAACCGCCGATGCCCTCATCGAATTATTCGGAGACCCTGAAGACATCGGGGTCTACACAAACGGCACCGATGGCGACCAACTCGTTGCCCGCCCCAAAGAACTCATGGACAACGCCACTGCCTGCTCCAACAGTCTCGCTGCTGTTGGCCTTCTCCGACTCGCTGCCCTCACCGGCAATGAGCGACACCGCGAGTTCGCAACCGCGATCGTCGATCGCTTAGCGGAATCAGCCGCCCGATTGCCCCTCGGCTTTGGCCATCTCCTCCTTGCTGCCGAATTACGCGTTCTTGGCATCGAGGAAATCGTGATTTCGGGCGATCGCCCAGACCTTGTCACCGAGGCCCAACGCCGCTGGCTGCCTCGCAGCGTTCTCACTTGGGGCAACCCCGGCTCCTCGCCACTTTGGGAGGGACGCAATGAACGCGGCCCCGAGGGAAGGGCCTACGTGTGTCGCCAGATGGTGTGTGCTGCACCGGCATCGACCGTCGAAGAACTCGACGAACGGCTCACCGAACTCGGCTAGTCACCAGCCGCCGCGATGCACAACCTCATCAAAGGGTCGACGCGGTCGTTTCGATGATGCGCTCGGCCGCTGCTCATCTGCGGCGTAGCCAATCGCGATCGTTCCAATCGGCCGACGATCCTCGGGAATACCAAGCGCGTTCTTCACTGCGCCTTCGTGCTCGAACTGACCGAAGAACAACGCACCGAGTCCTTCATCGACAGCTGCCAACATCGCGACCATCGCGGAGAATGCAGTGTCGACGTACCAATACGGGACAGACCAAGACTCTTCACTTTCCCCGAGTCCTGTTCGCGCCTTGTCCTGCTCGCCGTAGCGCTCGACATAGGCGGCAGGCCACGACACAGGAATGATCAATACCGGAGCATCAAGAAGTCGCGGCCAAGGAAACGCGTCCCGACGATCCGTTGGCAATGAAGCATCCCAGTAACGCTGGGTCTGTTCGCCTTCGAGAACGACAAGATCAAGTCCTTGCGTATTTCCTGCCGCAGGCACTCGGCGCGCAAGATCAAGAACGCGATCAAGAACTTCCGATGGAACCGGACGCGTTTCATAAGCACGAACCATGCGCCTGTTTGCAACAACGTCGGCGAATTGCACTACGCCGACCTAAAGATCACTTGATCTTGGCGAGATCCTCGGCCATTGCCCAACCGAAGGCAACGAGAGAGTCGCCTCGCTTGGCGCCGACGCTCTTGAACAACGCGACGATCTGCGGATCGATCTTGTCGGCTTCGAGTGATTCGTAGTCGAGCGCCAATGGGAATGAGCCATCGCCAGTAGCAATGAACGTCTTGTCGTCATAGGAACTCGAACTGATGCTGAATCGCTTCGCCAATCGACGACCCCACGCACGTTCTTCGCCAGTGGCCTTGTGGTCAGGACGAGGAATGATGTCATCGAGGGTACGGAAGGCTTCGAAACCGCTCGCCGTAGCGAATCGAGTGCCCATAAGCACGTCCTCGTCGGGAAACGCCATGACGGCTCGCTTGAACTGATCAGCGAGGATGGCACGCAGCACTGAGGAACGCTTGGAGGTGCGCTTGATCGATGCAAGTCCGATGAGCACGCTTGGGGTACCACCAATGCGCTCGAGTGTGCAGAACGAGAAGCCCTTGAGGCCATTGCCTTCTCGGGCGAGTGACACGAGGACCCATGCCTCGACCTGCTTGGAGAGTTGTCCGACCTCGTAGAGGCTCGGCCCATCCGCGCAGATATCTGCCATCTCGGCCAACTCAGCATCACTGAGTTGGGTGCAGTCCTTCGTAACGACCTTGATAGCCATGGTTCAACAGCCCCTGAAACAGACAAAACCGGAGTACTAGTTCACCCCGACTCGCCCGCTAACGCAATTCGGCCCCCGATGTCAGGCAGTGACTGCCTCTGAGCCAAGCAATTCCCTGAGTTCGGCAAGAAGGCCGGCCGTGGCGAGGACCGCGAAATTGTCAGGAAGAAGCAACACCTGGCGGTCTCCGATGTGGAGGAAGACCTGGGATTCGCCGGGATGCTCCGACAGCAAGGCCTTGAGGGCACTGAGAAGCTCATCGGAAAGGGCCGCTGGGCGCAGATTGATGTGGACCGGCGGATTTCCGTCAACGATGGGCTCGAACCGTTCAAGTTCCATCGCCATGAGCTTGGGCTGGTCGTCTCGGGTGTCGACTCGGCCTCGCACGATAACCACGGCATCGTCGTCGAGGAGATGGCCGTAGTTCTGCATCGTCTTTGGGAACACCATGACCTCGACGGTGGACTGAAGATCCTCGAGAGTGAAGACCGCCATGAGGTCGCCTTTACGAGTCCACTTCTTTTGCAGCGAGGTAACCAGGCCACCG
This sequence comes from Actinomycetota bacterium, assembly GCA_005787345.1. Lineage (GTDB taxonomy): Bacteria > Actinomycetota > Acidimicrobiia > Acidimicrobiales > Acidimicrobilacustridaceae > Acidimicrobilacustris. The sequence continues at coordinate 8,062 of SYBH01000171.1, read as the reverse complement.
GTCGTGCGCATGGTGCCGTCCTCGATGCCTTCGAGTTCCGCGATGGTCGACTCGGTGCGACGACGAAGTGACGCTTCGGCGCCCATGAGCGGATGATCAGACACATAGAGCCCGAGCATTTCTTTTTCGAAGGCCAGCCGTTGCCGCTTATCGAAATCCTCTTCCGGGATGACGATTCGGGTTCCGGCAACCAGCGCGCCGTCGTCATCATCATCGGCCATTGAGAAAAGATCGAACTGACCTTCAGACTCTTTGCGTCGGCGCGCAACGGTGTCGTCGATGATGCGATCGAAGTATCCGAGCAAACCCTTGCGGGAATAGCCCATGGAATCGAAGCCACCAGCCTTGATGAGTGACTCAAGTGTCCGTTTGTTGAGAACGCTGACATCAACGCGATCGCAGAAATCGAAGAAGTCTTCAAAGGGACCGTTTTCGTCGCGCTCAGCCAGCATGAGACCGACCAGGCCCTCACCGACGTTTCGAACCGCGGACATGCCGAACGCGATTGCGCGAGTGCCGTCCGGCTTGTCAAACGCAATGAAGTCGCTTACCGAAATATTGACATCAGGAACGAGGACCTCGATACCCATTTGTCGACATTCGTTGAGGTACACGGCGGCTTTATCGAGATTAGTTTTGACGCTGGTAAGAAGTGCAGCGAAGTATTCGACCGGATAATGCGCCTTGAGATATGCGGTTTGATACGCAATGAGACCGTATCCGTAGCTATGGCTCTTGTTGAACGCGTAATCGGCGAACGGTTCGATGACATCGAACAAGGCCGAACCGATTTCTCGGCCATACCCCGAGGTGTCGCATCCCTCGACGAACTTTTCGCGTTCTTTCTGAATGAGTTCGCGAACCTTCTTGCCACATGCTTTGCGAAGATTGTCGGCGTCGGCAAGTGAGTACCCAGCGAACTTTTGCGCGACTCGCATTACGGACTCTTGGTAAATCATGAGCCCGTAGGTATCGCCCAAAAGTTCGGCGAGGTCATCGTGCAAGTAATCAATGGGCTTACGACCGTTCTTGCGATCGGCGTAATCATTGTGCATGTTGGCGGCCATCGGACCTGGTCGATAAAGCGCTACCAGAGCAGCGACGTCTTCGAACGAGGTTGGCGCGAGCGAGCGCATCAACGAGCGCATTGGTCCGCCTTCGAGCTGGAACACTCCGATGGAGTCGCCGTTGCGCAACAACTGCAAGGTGAGATCATCGTCAAGCGGAACGGTATCGATAGCAACGTCGATGCCCTGGGTGACCTTGAGCATCGCAAGCGTGTCGGTGATGACGTCAAGGTTGCGCAGGCCGAGGAAGTCCATCTTGAGGAGGCCAAGTTCCTCGACGCCATGCATTTCGTACTGCGTGACAACCGGCGCGAGTTCGGGATCGGAACCTGCTTCCGGCTTTCGCTGAATGGGCAAGTACTCAGTGAGCGGCTCTTTGGTAATCACCACAGCTGCGGCATGGATGCCGTCCTGGCGACGTAGCCCTTCGAGGCCACGAGCAACATCGATGACCTGACGCGCGTCGTCGTCGTTGGCGTAGACCTCACGGAGGTCGGCCGCCATCTTGAAACCGTCAGCGAATTTTGGAGTTTCTTCGAAGCACGCATGCAGCGGCGTATCGCGACCCATCACCAACGGCGGCATGAGCTTGGCGACCTTGTCACCAACGGCATAGGGGTAACCAAGGACACGCGCCGCATCGCGCACAGCAGCACGGGCTTTGATCGTGGAGAACGTCACGATCTGAGCAACGTGGTCTCGGCCGTATTTCTCTGCCGCATAGCGAATCATTTCGTCTCGATAACGAGAGTCGAAGTCCATATCGATATCGGGCATCGAGACACGGCTCGGATTAAGGAACCGCTCAAAGAGCAAGTCGTATTCGATGGGATCGAGATCGGTGATGCGCAATGTGTACGCGACTGCGCAACCAGCAGCTGACCCTCGGCCCGGGCCAACACGAATGTTGTTGTCACGTGCGTGCTTGATGAGATCCCAAACGATCAGGAAGTACGAAGAGAACCCCATATCAGCGATGACTTGAAGTTCGTAGACCAAACGCTCAACGATGTGATCGGGAAGTTGCTGACCCCAACGATCTTTCGCCCCTTCGAAAGTCAGATGACGCAGATACTCGGCATCGTTTTCGAAGCCTTCAGGGAGCGGGAAATTCGGAAGTTGCGGGTTTCCAAATTCGATGTCGACGTTGCACCGTTCAGCGATCCAAAGCGTGTTATCGCAGGCTTCGGGTACCTCGTCGAAGAGCCAGCGCATTTCCGCAGCCGTCTTCAGATAGTGCTGATCGCCATGGAACTTGAAGCGGTCGGGATCGCTCATAAGTGACCCTGTTTGCACACACAGCAATGCGTCGTGTGACACGGCATCGTGCTGGTGGACATAGTGACTGTCGTTAGTCGCAACCAATGGCGCCTTAATTGCGCGCGCAATTTCAAGCAACTGTGGATTGGTGGTTTTCTGCTCGGGGATCCCGTGATCTTGGATTTCAATAAAGAAGTTGTCCCGACCGAAGATGTCTTGAAAACGCGCCGCCTTTTCAAGTGCTCCGCGCTCATCGCCATTCATAAGCGCCTGCAGCACCTGCCCGCCAAGGCAACCACTGGTAACGATTAGGCCTTCGTGGTGCTCCTCGAGAAGCTCCCAGTCGACCTTGGGCTTCATGTAATAACCCTCGAGGAAGGCTCGGCTCGAGAGTTGGATGAGGTTCTTGTAGCCCGTGGCATTCTCGGCCAACGTCGTGAGGTGGTAGTAGGCCTTTCGGCCGCCTTCGGCCTCGCCACCGGAATCGTCCATACGGCCCCGGCGGGTGGGGCGTTCGGTGCGACTGTCGTAGGCCTGATAGAGCTCGGAACCAATGATCGGCTTCACGCCAACGTCTTTGGCCGCCTTGTAGAAATCGAGGACGCCGTACATGTTGCCGTGATCGGTAATGCCGACCGCCGGCTGACCGTCGGCCGCTGCCGCAGCCACCACTTCGCCCACACGCGCGGCTCCGTCGAGCATTGAGAACTCGGTATGCAGATGGAGGTGGGTAAAGGAATCGGGCACCAGGGCTCCGGGGCGTTGTTGTTCGTAAAGGTCCGCAACTCGGCGAATTACACCGATGTGATGCCCGGCGATCGTAGCGTCACTCCCCCGATCCTGCTCCGGGGATCCCTGAGCCTGTCAAAGGCCGGTCCTAGCCTTTGGTGAACCTTTCAACACCCTTACAACCCGGAGGTCACTATGACTGCTGCATCCGAAGATCGTTCCACGATGGACCTCCTACGAGGCTCCAGAATCACCGCCTACTCAATCGGCTTCATCAGCCTCGTCGCAGGCCTCGTCCTACTGTTCCGGCCCGATCGAGAACTCCAGATCATTGCGATCATCATCGGATTCCTCTTCGTCGTCTCCGGCTTCGGCCAGGCCGCCGAGGCAGTCACCACCCATCGCAAGGGCACCTACTGGGGCTTGCTGCTGATCCGTGGCTTGGTGAATTTCGGCTTTGGTCTTGCGCTGATCTTCTGGACAGGCGCAACCGTCACCGTCATCGTTTGGCTTGTCGGACTCGATTTCGTGATTACCGGAATTCTCGCAATCGTTGTGTCGTTCATGATCGGTAAGGACGAAGGCCGAGGCTCGCTTCTCATCGAGGGTCTCATCACCATCGCCGTCGGCATCATCATCATGGTGTGGCCCACCGCGACCACAAACGTGCTCGGCATTGTGATCGGCATCGGCCTCACACTGCTTGGCCTGTTGTTCCTTTTCTCCGGCTACCAGCTGAGCAAGGTCAAGGCCACGCTTGCTTCTGGTCGCTGAGCAGACGCTGATTCGTTAAAGGTACGTACCGGGGCGGTCCTCGGGTTCAGTCATTCCTGAACCTGGGCGACCGGCCCCGGGCGGAAGTTCTCCCCGCATGTTCTCAAGCTGCTGACGAGCAGCCATCTGCTGGGCAAACAACGTGGCCTGGATGCCGTGGAAGAGGCCTTCGAGCCAGCCAACGAGCTGTGCTTGGGCCACACGCAATTCGATATCGGTCGGAGTCCCATCTTCGGCGAAGGGAAACGCAAGACGTTTCAACTCGTCGCGAAGGTCGGGCGAAAGCGCCGAACCAAGTTCGTCGATTGAGGTGTCGTAAATCGCACGCAGGCGAATTCTTGATGGCTCGTCGAGTTCGGTCTGTCGAACTTCATCAAGCAACTGCTTAATCATCGAACCAACGCGCATCACCTTCGCAGGCTCTGACACCATCTCGCGCTGCTCTTCTGCGATTGCGCTTTCGTCAACCGGGAGGATGAGTTCGCCTCGTTCAGCGCCGCCGTTCATTGAATCAGTCATTCCGACAGTCTCGCGGAGGACTCAGCGTGATCCAACCAGAAGCGGTACAAACATCTCGTCAGCGGTGAGTGAGCCGTGACGAGCCCGTAACGGAAACGCCCCGTTGTCAGCCGGATCAGCGAAAGCCAGAGCCTCTCTGGCCACCAACGCAACATCGCCAAGACGAGATCTTGCGGCGTCGGTAACCTCAGAACCGAACCAACCCTCGTCGATCACTTGATCGACGGTGACCACCCATGATCGATCCGAATGCTGCGAAGTTGCATCGTCAAACAAGGCCCGTGCATGACCGGGTCGAGCATGAAGCCAGCGGAATCGGCCTTCACCAGATTGCAGATCGACATGCGCCATCACCGATGAGTCCGGAGTGACGACGTCATCACCGACATCGACCTGTCCGTGATCGGACGTAACCACGAGCACCGCGCCCGGCGGCAACACACTCAGCACGTCGGCAACAAGACGGTCGACAAACGCAAACTCAGCGTCGTAATGCGCGCCGAGTCCGAACTCGTGGGCAATCTTGTCGATGCCGTCGTAGTACGCGTAGACGAACGGTTCGTTGCGATTCACCGCCCCAGCAATTTCGGTCACCAATGTCGACGGAACCCGCCAACCCAAAAGTCGCGTCTTGTCGAGGTGGGCGCGAGTGAAACCGGAGTCACGGAATTCCGAACGCGTGATCACTGGCGGACGTTGCCCTTCAAACGCGTCGAGTGTTTGAGTCAACTCAGGAACAATGGTCTTGCGCGCATCGCGTCCGTTCGCAGACCAACGCAAAATATTGAGAATGTCGCGACCAATCGCCATGCGGTAACCCATGATCCCGTGCAACCCCGGCGCAACCCCCGTGCTGATTGACGTAAGGGCAGTCGCTGTCGTTGATGGCGCAACACTGGTGATGGGTCCTCCCACCATTGCCGAGAGTGTGGGCGCAAGATGTCGACGGTCAAGCAACTGGTTCCAGCCGATGCCATCAAGCACCAAGAGCACAACCTGATCAGCATCGGCCGCGATCTCGGGAATCCACGAGGGCCATGGGTTCGATGGATCGAGCAGAGCCGGAACGATGTTCGAGATGCAGGCCCCGTCATAGTCGGGGAGCACGAGTCGGTCAGGCGAAGCAGAAGTTGTTGAAGATTGGGAATCCACGGTGGTCCTCCGGCGATCACCGTAGTGCGGAGGCCACTATGTCCCCGACTCGGCCGCTTCCCCCTACGATGCCGGGCGTGAAGGTATCGACCAGAGGCGACTACGCAAGCAGGGCACTGCTGTCCCTGGCGTTGCACTCCGACGAGGGCGGACCCACGTCGGTGCGCGACATCGCCGAACGCACTGGTCTCCCCCAGCCGTATCTTGAACAGATCCTTCTTGCACTCAAAGGCGCTGGCCTCGTTCGCTCCAAGCGCGGCGTTGGCGGCGGTTACGTCCTGGCTCGCACGCCGGAGGAAATCAGTTTGTCCGACATCGTCAGCGCAGTCGATGGCCCAATTGTCGCCGGAGATTTCGGACAACCACATACCGATGGTGCTTGCGACCACGAAGGTCAATGTGTGTTGCTTGCCGTTTGGGACGACGTCGGCGAACACATGCGTCGCTACCTCGAAGCTGCAACCTTGGCCGACATCCTTTCGATGGCGAAAGGTCAGGGCAAGTGGCCAAGCGAAGTAGCCACCACTCCCTCGGTTACTCCGCCGTGGGCGTCTGGTTCCTGATTCGCTCCAGCACTTCCGCAAGATCTTCAGGAAGTTCCGAGACGAACTCGAGGCGCTCGTCGAGACGCACTGGATGATCGAATGCAAGCGCAGCTGAATGCAAGAAGATGCGCGGAGTTTCGATTGCCGGGCGAGCCCCTCTATAACGATCGTCGCCAACAACTGAATGGCCGATAGCCGCCCTGTGTACGCGACTCTGGTGCGTACGCCCGGTTTCGAGACGACACTCAACCAACGCGCATTGCACGGACTCATCAAAGATCTCAAGAACGGTGTAACGAGTGCGCGCTTCTCGGCCTTGCGCGCTCACAACCATCTTGGTTGGTTCGCGCGTTGATCGACCGATCGGCGCATCGATGAGACCACTACCCGCATCGGGGATACCCCAAACTAAAGCCAGGTAGGTGCGTTCGACCTCGTGCGCTGCCAGCATCGAACTGAGTTCGACATGCGCTTCCGGTGAGCGCGCCATAAGCATCAACCCAGAAGTGTCTTTGTCGAGACGGTGCACAACACCTGGGCGTTCCGGTTCGCCGATGTTGGCGAGTTCCGGATAAATCGCAAGCATGGCCTGCACAAGCGTTCCGGTGGCGTTGCCTGCACCAGGATGCACAACCAGCCCGGCGGGCTTGTCAATCACAATCACATCGTCATCGACATACACGATTGGCACAGTGATATCGGGTTCGGCAATCAGTGGCTCTGGGCCGTGGTCGGGCTCGACATTGACCTCGATGGTGTCGCCATCGGCCACCCGACGAGAACGGGTGGAAACAACAGTGTCGTTACAAATTACGAGACCCTGTTCAAGCCACTCGGTGACACGAGTCCGGCTCGCACCGGTAATCATCGCTACAACCCGGTCTATACGTTCTCCGGCTAAAGATTCGGGAATGACCTCGATGTAGGCCATATCAGTTGCTCTCGATCGTTGAGGAGGATGACTCGACAGCAACGTCGCTTGCGTCAGGTTCGGGATTCAGAAGCGTGGAGATCACGAGGAGAATGGCGCCACACACGACGCCAATATCAGCGATATTGAAGACCGGCCACCACTGAAGGTCGATGAAATCGATGACGCCACCTTGAAAGAACCCAGAATCGCTGCGAAACGCGCGATCGAGGACATTGCCCAATGCGCCGCCAACGATCATGCCGAGGGCAACCGCGCCCAATCGTGTGCGAACTGATCCGCCTTTCCACACCAAGATCCCAACAACAACAAGTGCAAGGATCCCGATCCAGGCCCCATATCCGGCACCGAGGCTGAATGAAGCTCCGTAATTCGTGAGCAACTGGAATCGGAGAGTCCAGACAACATCGATGGTGTTGTCCTGGAGCGAGGACACCGCCCACCACTTTGTCAGTTGATCAGCGAGAACCCACCCGACCGCAACCGCGCCAAACAGCACCCGGTGCGTGGGCGCTGAAGTGGCAGATGCAGTCGACGATGTCACGGGGTCCAACCTAGGGGCTGTTCTGCCCGAACCGCTGTTGTTCAGCGACGGAAGTTGCCAACCTTGTACTCGACACGCTCGCGGCACCATGGAATCGCACGAAGACGTTCTTTGGGAATGGCGAGACCAGAAATCTCGCAAATGCCGTAGGTGCCTTGACCAATTTTGGCCATCGCCCGATCTATTTCATCGACCTGATCGAGGAACTGTGCCGAAAGTGCGAGGTCACGTTCACGCTCAACTGCAAGCGTGTCACCTTCGCCCGATTCTTCGTCGAACTGCACGTCACCAGGCTCACGTAACTCTGCGAGCGAGTTTGCCTCGGCAGTAAGCGTTTCAGCGTCGTGAACCAGACGACGGCGTTCCTCGAGCAAATGCAATCGCTGAGCATCAAGGAACTTGGCGTCGAACGGATACTTGATCTTCTTGGGTTCCTTCGGAATCGCCGGAAGGCGGTTGGGGCGCGGGGCGACAACCGGGGCGACTTCGGCCTTCTTGACGGGAGCGGCCTTCTTGGCCGGAGCCTTCTTGGCCGGAGCCT
>SYBH01000170.1 GCA_005787345.1 Actinomycetota bacterium | reverse complement strand
GCGTCCATTTGCATGATGGGAAGTCCGCCGGTGCCGTCGGGGCCGTACGACGCGTTCATGCGAGCGATCGTGACAGGAAGATCAAAAAGTCGGGCACAGGTGCGAGCAACTGCTTCCTGGGAAATCTTCGACATGGAGTAACTAGGCGCGTGCGCTGCATTCACATCACCCAAAGCGTCGGTCTCTTTGAACACATGCCATGGGTCGCCGTCGACAGGCGGCTTGTAGACCGAGTGAGTCGACATCACGAGCGCGGCCTTCGCAGTTCGGCAGTGATGAAGTAGAAGTCCGGTGCCTTCGGCGTTGGCGCGAATGGCGAAGTCGTAATCAAGACCCGCAACCTGCACAACTGCAAGGTGCAGAACGTAGGTGAAGTCAGTGGGAAGTTCGCTGAAGTCGGGATCGGCAAGATCAATCGCAAGCGTTTTCACGCCAACGTCTTCGACCTGCTTGCGCGTGGCGGGATCGCCGAACCGAGCAATGCCCCAGACCTCGTTGTCCTTGGCAAGGTCGCGAGCCATCGGGAATGCGATCTGACCGGCGGGACCGGTGATCAGGATTTTCTCGTCGCTCAGCATGTTCAGCCCTTAAACGAATCGGGGAAGCAATTCTGTGCCATCTCGCGAAAGCCCTCACGCCATTCAACGGTGGGCGTCCAGCCGAGTCCAAGAAGCTTCGATGGGTCAACGGGGTTGGGTGGAATGCATTGTTCGCTCACGACCAGCGGAATTTCAACGCCCGTGAGCCTGGTGAGTTCGGCAGTCCAGTCTTCGATGCTCACGAGTTCCGGCGCACACCAGTTGTAAATCGGCGGCGGAACGTCTGCTTGTTCAAGGAGGTAGGGGAGCGAACCGAGAATGTCGCGATCATGCAGGAAACAATGCGTGTTCGGTGCGTCGGCGCTGATAGTGGTCGGGATGCCCATTTGCGCAAGCGAGACCATCATCTGCGGCCAACCGTGTCCGGGGCCGTAGGGGACATCGAGTCGGGCAATGACTGCGGGAACTCCGAAGCGCTTCGACGCGTACTTCACTGCTGACTCTGCTGCGATCTTGGAAATTGAGTAGGTCGTCATGAAACCCATGGCTCGATGGTTGTCGCCGAGGTCGTCAGTTTCGATATGGCTCACGTGACCATTTGGTTCGTAGACAGCGCAGGAAGAGCAATGGAAGAACGCCTTGACGCCCTTGACTCGTTCCATCAGAAGAGCGACACCTTCTGCATTTGCAGCAAGGTCACGATCGAAGTTGTTTGACTTCGCCACCGCCATATTGATGACGTAATCGAGTCCGTCGGGAATCTCATCGAACGATCCGGTTTCAAGATCGATAGCAACAGGAATGACGCCATCGGCCTCGACCTTTGCTCTGGCGTCGGCGTCAGTGAATCGCGATGTGCCGTAGACGGTGTTGCCAGCAGCAACGAGGTTGCGGGCGAGGGGCCCGGCAACCTGTCCGGTAACGCCAGTAAGCAGAATCTTTGCTCCGGTGAGCGGTGCAGGTGCCATTTAGATCTTGTCCGTGAAGTCGTCGGTACCAAAGTTGGTCTGTTGAAATGGGCTCGTCCACACATGAGTGGCGAGTCCGCTTTCATTGATTGCCTTTGCAATTTTCACGTAGCCCTTTTCCCAACCCTTTTCGGGGTCATGGTCAAGGAAGTGAAGTTGCAGGAACCGGCGTGGTCCGGCGGCAGGACGCACAACGTCGGCGGGAGCATCGTCAGAAAGCGGAATGACGGTGCCACTTCCAACCAGGTCAGGTCCCCACTTCTTCGTGAAGGCATCTTGCAGCCAGTTCTTGCGGAACCACGCATCCCATTCTTCGTGAGTCACGCCTTCATTGAGATCTCCGGTGACGACAACGATGCCGGGATAGCCGTGATCAAGGCCGAGTTCGATGGTGCAACCCTTGGGGTCGCGTTGTTCGCTCCAGCGCATGTCGTAGAGAAGCGTGTGGATATGGTCGCGCTCGGCGAACATGCGTCCTTGCTGATGCAGCATGTTGACGTTGTCGACGTTCCAGCGGTTGCACTCATCGGTCGTGCCCTTCTGCCACCAATAGACCGCAAGATAGGAGCCCGTCTTTGGATCCGGGGTCATGTCGTTTGTGGCTTTTGAGCGCAGCTTCTTCAGGCGACGTGTGGCAACGAAACGATCGCCGGCAAACACGTTTGGGCCCATGAGGCAACCCGAATAAAAGTGGTCGTGTTCGTACCAGCGGTTGTAGGCGACTTCGGAGCCTTCATGAGGCTCGACCATGGTGAATAGGAATGTCCCGACTTTGACCGGATAGTCCTTCTCTGAAACTGCCACTTTTCCCCCTCGGAATCTGTGAGGAGGCCACGTTACTGCCGGTTCAGCGAGCGAGAAGCGGGCCGACCTGCGTGCCGAATGCTTCGACCTGCTCGGCGTATTCGGCCGCGCTATCGGTATCGAACTTCACCTGAAGTTGATTCACCTCGGCGGGGGTTTCCGCAAGAAGCGCTTCGGCGATTTGTTCGGGCGAGCCCGAGTAGCAGGGCTGGCGGCGTTCTGACTTCGGGGTGCCGACGTAGATGTAGGGAATGACCACGTGGCCAATGGCCATGGGATCATCGGCTTTGCCAAGCTTCTCTCGGGTGGCGAGCAGTAGGTCGAGGCCTTCACGAGTGGCTGGACCCTGCGGCAGCCAGCCTTCATACGCTGCGGCACGGCGGATTGCGGGCTTCGATGAGCCACCGATCCAAATGGGCGGGCGAGGCGACTGCACTGGACGGGGGAGTGCGCCCATGTTCCCGACGTAGGTGTTGGAAAGGGCCTCGGCAAAGTCGACGAGTGTTGAATCGGTAAGCGGTCCTCGATCGGTGAACGAAACGCCAAGTGCATCGAACTCTGCTTCAACATGGCCGGCACCGATGCCGGCAACGGCACGGCCACCAGAAAGGTGATCGAGTGTTTCGAATCCCTTTGCCGCCGTGAGCGCGTGGCGATAGGCGATGACGAATACATGGCTGAGCAGTGCAACGTTCTCGGTTGCTGAGGCAAGAAAGCCGAGAGTGGTGAGGCAGTCCTGCCACCAAAGGCCCATTGCTGCAGCTTTTTCTTCAGGGATCGCAACGTGGTCGCAGACGGCGACGTAAAAGTAGCCACTGCGATCTGCGGCCTGCGCGATACGCACAAGGTCGCCAGGAGTAGCACTGCCTTCCCATTTTGCGGCGTGGAGCGAACTTTGTGACTGAATCGGTAACTGTGTGCCGTAGACCAGTGTTCCGTTGGGGATCTCAAGCATGGCGATGACGATAGTTGTTGGCTCAGAGCCCTAAGAACGAACCGCCATCGCACACGATGGTTTGTCCACTGACATAGCCAGAGTCGGGGCCGACGAGGAATGCAACGACGCCGCCGATGTCATCGGTGGGATCGCCGATTCGACCAAGTGGCGTGCGTGCTTCAATGGCGCCGCGCAACGTGGGTACCTGGCTGAACGCGCTGGCCAGCGCAGGGGTCTCGGCAACGGGAGCAATGCAGTTCACGCAGATGTCGTCTGGTCCCCATTCACGTGCGAGTGATTTTGCGATTGCGCGCTGTGCTGCTTTTGCCGGTGAATAAAGGGGAATATTGGCGCTGCCTTCGACGCCTGATGGTGAGGTCACGAGTACGAGTCGGCCCTGGTCGCTTGCTTTCAAGTGAGGATAGGAAAGTTGCGCGCACCAAAAACTTGCCCAGGCTGAAGTGCGCGACATCTGAAACCACGCGTCGGCTGGCGTTTCTTCGAGTCGGCTCGCGTGTCCACCAGCGAACGCGTTGTGCACCATGACATCGAGTCGCCCATGGGTTGAAACGGTGGCATCGATACATGCCGCAATTGATTCGCGTGTGGTGACATCGGTGACGATGCATTCGGCGGAACCGCCATCGGAACGAATCGCGGCGGCAACGGGTTCGCCGGTTTCGGCACGTCGTGCAGCAATGACGACATGCGCACCAAGCGATGCGAGTTTGCGCGCGATTCCTTCGCCAACGCCTTGACCGGCGCCAGTGACGATGGCGACGCGTCCTTCGAGAGTTCGGTTTACATCCACAGTCCACCGTCCACGGTGAGAAGTTGGCCGGCAAGGTTGCGGGCATCGGTTGAACACAGGAATTCGACGACCGCGCCGGGGTCGGCATCGGGAACAGCAGGTGTCGCAATAGAGACGGGGCCGGCAATGACTGGGTCGGCGAGAACCAATTCGGGAGATACGGCAAGGGCGTTGACGGCAATGCCCTCGGGGCCCCATTGGCGAGCAATCGACTTCGTAAGGATGTGTACGCCTTCGGCGGCTGCGGCCCAATGGGCGTAGTGGTTGCCACCGGCAAGAGCGGTGGTGGGAAGTGTCATGACGATTGCGCCCCCATTGCCGGCGAAGGTGGTCCGGGCCTCGGTGCATGCGGCCACTGCAGCATCCATGGTCTGTTGCCATGCCAGGTCGAACTCGGCATCGGTCAGATCGGCGATTGGTCGGGGGACCATGACGGCTGGGTCCCAGGGAGCAAAAACAAGGGCTTCATAGGGCGCTGAACCTGAGGTTTCGTGGCCTCGTCCGCTGAGTGCAGTGCTGAGTTGGGCGGCCAATGGCCCTGTGCCCACAATCTTGATCCTCACATCGTCCCCATCTCTCTTTGCCCCAGTTTGGAGGCTGTCGTGCGACATAAGTGAATCATGCGCTTCGCTTGTGTGACACCCATCACCCGAGGCTATGTTTCGGAAATGGATATTGGATACACACCAGAACAAGAAGCCCTGCGCACAGAGCTTCGTACCTATTACGACAATCTCCTCGACGAAGAGACGGTTGAGGCCCTCTCTCACAGTCACGGAATCGGCCAAGCGACCAAGGACGTCTGGAAACAGATGTGTACCGATGGTTGGGCGGGAATTGGTTGGCCCAAGGAATACGGCGGTCAGGCTCGCGGCCCGATCGATCAGTTCGTGTTCTTTGACGAGTCAATGCGCGCCGGCGCTCCAGTGCCGATGCTCACGCTCAACACCGTCGGCCCGACCATCATGAATTACGGCACCGATTGGCAGAAAGAATTCTTCCTTCCGAAGATTCTCGCCGGTGACCTTCACTTCTGCATCGGTTATTCCGAGCCGGGCGCGGGTACTGACCTTGCTGCACTCCAGACCCGCGCCGTGCGCGATGGCGACGAGTACGTCATCAATGGTCAGAAGATGTGGACCTCACTCGCCGGCGGCGCCGACTACTGCTGGCTTGCCGTGCGTACCGATCCCGAAGCCAAGAAGCACAAGGGCATTTCGGTCATTGTCGTCCCGATGGACACACCTGGCATCACGATTCAGCCGCTTCGCCTCATGGGCGAGCACGACATCAACGCCACCTACTTCGATGACGTTCGTGTTCCCGCCAAGTACCTGATCGGCGAAGAAAACGGTGGTTGGGGACTCATTACCAACCAGCTCAACCACGAGCGCGTCACTCTGTGCTCAAGCGGTATGCCCGAGCGCATCCTCACCAACGTTCGGAAGTGGGCGCAGGACACCCTTCTTCCCGACGGCCGTCGTGTAATTGATCAGGAATGGGTGCAACTTAACCTTGCCAAGGTGCACGCCAAGCTTGAATATCTGCGCCTCGCGAACTGGAAGGTTGCGTGGTCCGCAAGCACCGAGGTGTTGCACCCAGCCGACGCATCAAGTGTCAAGGTGTTCGGCACCGAGTTCTATCTCGATGCCTACACGATGCTCATGGAGGTCCTCGGACCGCGTGCATATCTCGATGCCGATGCTCCTGAGTCCATCCTTCGTAGCCAACTCGAGGCCGGTATTCGCGGCACGATCATCCTCACCTTCGGTGGCGGAACCAACGAACTGCAGCGCGATCTCATCGCCATGTTCGGTCTTGGCTTCCCTCGCTCGGCACGCTGAGCAGAAAGAACACACTCATGGATTTTTCATTCTCATCAGATCAAGAAGAGCTTCGTGCTCTTACCAATCGGGTCCTTACCGACCGTTGCACAATGGAACACCTCAAGGAAATTGAAGATGCCGGTGGCATCGACCTTGTGCTCTGGCGTGAACTTGCCGATCTCGGCATCGTCGGAATCGGTATGCCCGAAGCCGATGGTGGAGCTGGTCTCGGTTTCGCCGAGGTAGCAATCGTCCTCGAAGAGGTCGGTCGCACCGTTGCTCAAATTCCGGCGATGGCCGTCATGGGTATGGCCGCTCCGTTCCTTGCCGAGTACGCGCCGAAGCATCTCGCTGGACTCGCCTCGGGCGAGCGCATCGTCACTGTCGCAATTCACGACCTTGTTGGCGATATTCACACCCCGTTTCTCGCAGCCAAGGGCGGCGTGCTCGACGGTGTGAAGACCAACGTTCCATTCGGAACCGTTGCTGACGGTTTCATCGTCACAGCAGCCGACGGGATCTACTACGTCGATGCAAAGGCGAAGGGCGTAACGGTCGAACGTCAGGCCGCCACCGATGGCATCCCCGACGCCAAGGTCACCTTTAGCGGTGCTGCCGCCGAAAAGGTTGCTGGGCTCGACGCTCTCGATCGCCTTATCGAATACGGACAGACCTCACAGGCGCTCATCATGGCGGGCGTCAGCGCTCAGGCTGTCGAAATCATGTCGGCCTACGTGAAAGAACGAGTGCAGTTCGATCGTCAGATCGCAACCTTCCAGGCCGTGGCGCAGCGTGCAGCCGAATGTCGCATCGATGCTGACGCCATCAAGCTCACTGCATGGGGCGCAACGATGCGTCTCAATGACGGTCTTCCCGCCGGCGAGAACGCAGCCTCGGCGAAGTACTGGGCTGCCGAAGGCGGCGCTCGTGTCGTTCGTGCCTGTGTGCATTTGCATGGCGGTGTTGGTGTTGATCGCGACTACCCGTTGCATCGCTACTACCTGTGGGCCAAGAAGCAGGAACTGTTCCTCGGTGGAACAACACAGAGCCTGCTGCATCTCGGCAAGTTGCTTGCAGACACTCCTGCCTGAACAACAACATTCTGAAACGAAAAAGGCCCGGGCATGTGCCCGGGCCTTCTTCGTTGATTGACGCGACTTACCTTGCGGTAGGCCCCGGCGGCGGCCCTGCTGGCCGTTGCTGTGCCTGCTGGCCCTGCATTGGCGGCATCTGTGCGGCAGCACTTCCCGTTTGCGTTGTTGCTGTTCCGGTAAGACACCCAAGGATGTAGGGGAACTGCGTGGGAGTCAGGTGGTAGGCGTAGGTGCCGTCGGCTTCGGTCCGGCCGTTACACGCGTCGAGTGTTCCGGGTTCGGTGCCGCCGCTGAAGGAGTACGCCTTCCAGACATAGGACTTCGAATCTCCAGTCTTGGTGTAGCCGCTCTTCGCAAGTGTTGTCTGTGAGCAGTTCGTGTCGAGGCAGATCACCGAGTTGTAAATCGGAAATCCATCAATGGCGAAGCCCACGAGTTGTGAGGTCTCGAAATTGCAGACGGCATCGGTGTAAATGATCGTGTGGTAGTGGTAGTCGGCACTTGGGCCAGTGTGCCCACCGCAGTAATCCATGAGCCCATTTCCCACAGGATCTCCATACGCTTCGTCCGCCGGTATGGGCCCCTCGGTCGGCCCGTAAATTGCGATTCCCGTCACGGTGAAACCAAGCGTCCCCAACCGATTTTCGATGTTCGTCGGTGCAGCTGCTTTGGTTGGTTTGAGCGGAATCTTCCAAGTGAAGTTTTGCGGTGCGAGTGGGTTCGGTGTCTTTGGCACGAACTCGTAGGAGATCATGTTGTTTGACGTGACCGTCACTTCACTATCGGTGCAGGTGACTGTCACCTTTGGTGCGGCGTAGTTGGCCCCAGCGCTCGTGCCACTGAGGTCAGGGAATGCGCTGGTTGGACATGTTCCAAACGCGGGGTGACTTGTCAGCGAGTTGGCGCTGCTTGCTGGCATCGTCGTTGACGTTG
>SYBH01000169.1 GCA_005787345.1 Actinomycetota bacterium | reverse complement strand
GTCGACAACTCGCATTGCTTCCACAAGTGCACTTCTGGGGAGAAGGAGTGAGCCATCAGACTGCACGATCGCTCCTCGACGGATTGCGTCGAAAACAAGATTCGCGGCATCAAAGGCAGAGGTGTTCCACACCGAAAGAGGCTCTTTCCCATAGCTCGAGAGATACGCCAGTTTGTACTCGCTTTCGTAGAATGGATTTTTCGCAAGCGCAGTGACATCAGGGCCCGACCCGTAGGCACTAACCCTATTTGCGGCGGAGACTGATGATGTAACGACACACGCATCACTTGTCACTACTGCTAATTGATTACCACCTTGTGCGTTCGCAATCGCATCCATCAGATTTTCGCAGACAGGTGTATTCACGGGCATGTATACGCCCTGAAAACCTCCGCCAATGATCTCCGAGGCAAGGGCTGAAAAATCACTTGATGGGGTGACCGAGAACGACTTCGTCATCTCTACGCCGTATGAACCAACTTTTGTTTCAAAGACTGTTCCTAACTCATCGGAATACACCGACCCATCCGAAACTACGGCAATACGGTCAAGGCCAAGATCTCCACCAACAAAGTCGGCGACAACCGCGCCCTGAATAAGGTCATTTGGGGCTGTTCGAAAATACGTACTGTCCTCGTCTGCTTTCGCCGTCAAAACGGGGGCAGTGTTTTGTGCCGAAACGAGGAGAACACCCGCTTCAGAAAACAGCGGTTCAGCAGCCTGATACGCCGCTCCAGAACACGTTGTTCCAATTGTCGCAATGAGCAGCTCATCGTTTAACAGCTGACCAGCCCCTGATCGCCCCCCTTCAGCGGAGCAACGGTCATCAAGTTTCCACACGGCAACATCGCGGTTGAGAAGTTGTCCGGGCAATCCATCGAAGGTGCCATCGAGATAGTCAATCGCAAGTTCAATTCCGCGATAAGTATCGATGCCCGAAGCGTCAGACGACCCGAGTCGCAACAACGCCGCCAACTGGAGCGGATCGTCTGGGCCAATACGAACACAAGCTGAAGCATCGTCCTTACAGGCGTTGGCACTCGTCTTTAGCGTGTCTCCGGGACCAACCCAGGGTAGGTAGAGGCCAGACTGCACCTCCGATGCCATTGTTTCAACCGGGCCGGAATCAACCTTGAAAGGTCCGCGGAACGGTGCCGAGATACCCACAATTAAACCAAGATCGAGCGCCACGATCAGGATGATTCCAAACGCCACGTAGACAGTATTTCCCCCCGATCGAAGTGCAACAAAGAGCGCGTTAATAATCAGAGCGAAACCCGCTATCGCGCTGAGAAGCAATAGTTCGAGCGGCATTTGACTTCCAGCGATGGAAAGAAGATCGCGACGAACATTGGTTAATTCTGCCATCGACTCTTCCATTGCATTCGATGTCGATGAATCCACATACGGGCGACTGGCGATGGTGAACGAAACTGATTGAAGTTCTCTCAACGACTGGAAACCCGCAGAGTTCTGCACCGCTTCTGCGTCAGAGGATCCGAACGCCTTGAAATCCGACGTATTCGAATCAAAGAGGTATGTCCCGAGTCGCTGCTGTACAAGTGCGGTGTCTACCGAGGGAAGTGTTTCCGATGCCCACGCAAGACGGCTTGCGGCTGCGGACTCTTTTCCCACCAAACTTTGGGCCTGACGAAGAGTCGCGTATTCCGCATTGATTAGAAAGCCGGTAAGAATCGCGAAAAGGCTTCCCAGCGCTGTCATATACGCGGCCGCCGCCATACCATTTCGTTCCCGATTGTCACCAATGCGGGAATGAAGAAACCAATACGCGACACCGGAGATAATTCCGACAATAAACAGCGCAAAAAACAGCAATACCCCGATTGGAAGATTTGTTAGCCACGTCATGATCAGTCCGCCTGCCCCTTCATTGCATTAATGCCGGAAGTGGCGTTCGCCGGTGAAAACCATCGCGAGGCCAGCAGCATTTGCAGCAGCGATCACTTCTTCATCGCGGATTGAACCGCCCGGCTGAATCACACACGTTGCGCCCGCTTCGATTGCAGCATCGAGACCATCGGGGAACGGGAAGAACGCATCTGACGCGTAGGCGCCACCCTTGGCCCGACCTTCCGCCTTGGTAGCAGCAAGATGACCCGCATCGCGTCGATTTTGCTGCCCACAACCGATACCGACTGCTTGACCGTCCTTCACCAACACGATGGCGTTCGAGGTGACCTTCGCAACGACCTGCCAAGCGAGGATGAGATCGATCCATTCGGCATCGGTCGGCGCACGATCGGTCGCAACCGTCCAGCCCGAGTTGTCGTCGGTGACTGGATCGGGGGTTTGTACGAGATAGCCGCCGTCGATGGGCCGCACGGAAAGACCCGGCGCACCCGGAGCAACGGCGGTGAGAATGCGTAGGTTCTTCTTTTCCTGCAGCACCGCGAGCGCATCGGGTTCATAACCAGGTGCAACAAGAACTTCGGTGAACACCGGAGCAATCGCTTGTGCGACTTTGAGCGTCACAACCCGATTCAACGCAATGATGCCGCCGAACGCGCTGACCGAATCGCACTCATGGGCGCGGGTGTAGGCGGTGAAAATGTCATCAGCGACAGCGACCCCACATGGGTTGGCGTGCTTGATAACAACAGCCGCGGGTCGTTCTCCAATGGAATGCACAAGACGCCATGCCGCTTCGGTGTCATACACATTGAGGTACGACATTTCCTTGCCCCCATGCTGCTGAGCGCTGTCCCACCAGCCACGCTCGCCGGCGGAGGAGTAACGCGCGCCAACCTGATGTGGGTTCTCGCCGTAACGAAGAACTTGTTCACGCTTCAGTTCAATCGTGAGGGCTTCGGGAAGTTCTGCAGGTGCGTCGGCAGTTTCGCCCTTGGCCGGCATGCCCGCATCGAACCACGCAAGAATTTCTGCGTCGTATGCCGCGGTATGTGCAAATGCATCCCGAGCCAGTTGCGTCCGCGTCGCTTGCGACAATGAACCGCTCGTCTTCAATTCAGAAACGATTGAGCCATACCGAGATGGATCAGTAACGATCGCGACATGCGCGTGATTCTTCGCCGAACCACGCACCATTGCCGGGCCGCCGATGTCGATCAGTTCGATCGACGGTTCTGCAGAGAACGGATAGAGGTTGGCAACGACAAGATCAATCGCTTCGATGCCGTATTTCTCCATATCGGCACGATGTTCGGCGTTAGTCGGGTCGGCAAGAATGCCGCCGTGAATTTTCGGATGCAGCGTGACAACTCGATGGCCAAGGATCGCTGGGAATCCGGTGAGATCAGCAACATCAGTGACAGGGATTCCGGCTTCGGCAATGACACGCGCGGTGCCACCACTTGAGACGAGATCCCAACCGAGTGCATTGAGTTCTTGGGCGAACTCAACAATGCCGGACTTGTCGTAAACGGACAGAAGAGCCCTCACTGGACACTTCCCCTTTCGATGATGGCGGAAATAGTTCGAACATAAATGCGGCGCTCAACTGCCTTGATGCGTTCGTGTAGTGACTCGACAGTGTCTTCGGGTTCCACCGCAACCGCTTCTTGGGCCAGGATCGGACCAGCATCAACTTCTTCGGTGGCGATGTGCACGGTGCAACCAGTGACTTTCACGCCATAGGCAAGTGCGTCTTCCACCCCGTGCCAGCCAGGGAAAGACGGCAACAACGCAGGATGGGTATTGAGGATGTGGCCGGGGAATGCATCGAACATTCCCTTTCCGAGAATGGTGCCGAAGCCGGCCATCGCCACGAGTTCAATATCCCACCCCGAAAGCACACCGAGGAGCTCAGCGGTGTAGCCATCCCGGTCGAAGTCTTTGCCGTAACTGCGGCGCTGAACGAGTTCGCACTCAAGACCATTGCGGGCGGCAACCTCTTGGGCCCCACATTCCCGATCGACCACAACCGTTGCGACAGGAAGGCCAGCCGCGCAAATAGCGTCGAGGATGGTTCCGCTTCCTGATGCCAATACGGCGAGTCGCATACCCTGCCGAACCTATCAGGACGCGAGAAGGGGCTTTCCCGTCAGAGCGCCAGTGTGTTCGCCATCCTCCATGAAGACCTCGCCGTTTACGAGCGTCCAGCCATAGCCCTCCGAGCGTTGCACGAATCGACCAGCACCACCGGGGAAATCGTGCGCAAAGGTGGGCAGCGGAAGGAACAACGAGTCGAGGTCGAACACGTTGACGTCCGCCTTCGCTCCTTCGACAAGCCGGCCTCGGTCACCGAAACCAAAGAGTTCTGCTGGTTGACCAGTTAGGCAGTTGACGCCTTCGCCAATCGACATCAGGCCACGCTCGCGAATCCAGTAGGAGAGGAAGAACGTGGGCTGGCTGGCATCAAGGATCTGGCCGACATGTGCACCCGAGTCGGCGAGGCCGAGCATCATGCATGGATCGGTGAGCATTTCGGAAATAGCCGGGAAGTCCTGGTTAAGGATCGGCCAATTGAGCGTGACGGCACCGTTCGATTCATCAATCAGATCGAGATAGGCCTCGACCGCGGAGGTGCCTCCACGTTCGGCATAGGCCGCCAAACTTTCCGTGGGATTGCAGTCGTAACGCCCGCCACGATCGGGCATCATCACGAAATATTCGCGAGTGCCACCAATTCCTGCCGGCCCATCGCCACCAGCAATGAGTTGGGCGCGCACGGAAGGATCACGCAACACCGCTACGCGTTCTTCGAGCGTCTTTCCTTCGAGAACGTTCCAGCCGGGCAAGCGACCAAACGGCGTGTGGTGGGCAAGCGAAAAAATCACGCCGATACTGCGAGAGGTAGTTTGCGGTCGAAGATTTGCACCCGTTGCATTCGCTTCTGTAACGAAGTCCAGAACCTCACGCCATTGATTTGGAGCAGAGAGCACATTGGTGAGGTTGAACGTAAATGGTCGGCCAGCAGCGCGACTCATCTCCGCCATGATCGCCACTTCACTTTGGGCGCGATCAGTGCCAGGACCTTCGCCGTCGAAACGCGGAGCACAACCAAGCACGCCGCGACCATGCGCACGCAACACCGAGGACAACGTAACCAGTTCGCGTTCCACTGCCCATGTGCCCGGTACATTGCGGCCGTCGCGAGTGACATGACGACCAGTGCGCGAGGTGGAAAACCCAACTGCTCCCGATCGCATTGCCTCATCGACAAGATCGACCATTACTGCGAGTTCTTCGTCGGTGGGATCAGCGCCTGCGTCGAGCGATCGATCACCCATGGCCCAGTAGCGAACAGCACCGTGACCAACAAAGCCGCCGTAGTTCATTCCCTTTGGTTCGCTACCCAACCACCGCAGGTAGTCCCCATGGGTTGTCCACGTCCATGGCATACCTTCGAGAATTGAAGGAGCGGGAATATCTTCGACCGATTCCATGGCCTTGGCCAAAAACTCTGCGTCGCCATCCTTTACCGGAGCGAACGTCATGCCGCAGTTGCCCATCACCACCGAGGTAACACCATGCCAGCAGGTGGAGGTTCCAATTGGGTCCCACGCGAGTTGCGCGTCGAGGTGTGTGTGTACATCGACGAAGCCCGGCGTCACCAGTCTTCCGTCGGCATCGAGCGTGCGTTTTGCGACGCCAACATCGTCACCAATCGCAACAATCGTGTCGCCATCAATCGCTACGTCGGCCCGCCGCGGTTCGGAACCCAAACCGTCGACGACCAGTCCCCCACTGATCACCACATCATGCATGGTCTGACAGTACCGCTCAGTCGGTGCCCGTGACGGGAAACTTCACCGACCAGTTTCGCCGTCCAGCAATTCTCTGATGATGTCGGCGTGACCAGCATGACGAGCCACTTCCTCGAGCATATGCCCCAGCACCCATCGGAGATTCACCATGTCACCCCGCCCCACCTGCACGCACTCAGCATTGAGATCAGTCGCCGCATCAAGCACTGCGTCGGCTCGTTGCCGAGCCGACTCATAGCGCTCGAGTGAAATCTCAATTGGACCGCTGTCGTAGTCGGGGGCAACAAATTCCTGCCCTGCAAAACAATGCAGAAACCAATACTCCTCGACGAAGGCAAGGTGGTTCACCAGCCATAAAAGCGTGGTATCCGAAGGCAACAACTGACGCGCCGCCGCTTCATCGCTCACGCCGGACACTTTGCGAACAAACGAATCACGCTGAAAGTCGTACAACGCGCGCAGCGTTTCGAATTCACCAGCAACTAAGTGCGGAGGTCCTGCATC
>SYBH01000168.1 GCA_005787345.1 Actinomycetota bacterium | reverse complement strand
GTTCCGGGCCGACGAATGGTTGCTCTACGCGCAAGAAACACCCAGCGCCGCGAGCGGCCGAGCATTCGCTACCGGCTCAGTGTTCACGAGCGAAGGAAAGCTTGCCGTGACAGTGGTGCAGGAAGGGCTTATACGCCCGCCGCGTTGAAAGTGGCCCCGATGTTGCGGCTGACAACCATGGGCCGAGTCGGGTCGGTAACCTCGGTGCGCCATGGCCCACCACCGCGACAACCGCCGATCGACCGCCGGACTTGCGTTCCGAGCTACCGCCGGCATTCTCGCCGTGGCCCTTGGCAGCACCCTTCTCGCCTGCAGTGCTCCGGCGAAATCTTCCTCCAGCCCGACCCCGGTAGCGAACACCCCCACAACCGCAGTCGACACCGGCACCGGCCCGACATCAATCACAATGTCATTGCGCGCAGCAGAAGTAGCGAGCGGATTCACTAACGCAACCAACATTGCGTCTCGCCCAATGCGTAATCAACTTTGGGTCACACAACGATCAGGTGCAGTCAGAGCGATCGAGATTCAAACAGCATGGAATCTTGAACTCGGCCAAACCCAACGAAAAGGATTCAAGACCTACCCCGGTGCCGTCATCGATATTTCAAGCGATGTATCAACCGAAGGTGAGCGCGGACTTCTCGGCATCGCTTTTTCCACCGATGCCCGCACACTCTTCCTCAGTTACGTAAACAAGAACGGTGAAATCGTCATCGCCTCGTGGGCCGTGAATGACCCGACTCCCCCTCCGACCACTCTCCCGGCTCCGGCAGCCCCCGCTCCAACCGTTCCTGGTGCACCGCCAACATCAACCACGGTGGCTCCATCGACATCATCGACTTCAACAACACTTCCCCTTCTTCCCGCACCCGTCGTTGACCCAGCCTCAAAGCGAACTCTGCTTACGATCGCCCATGAAGGGTCAACCAACTATGCCGGTCACCTCATGCTCGGTCGCGATGGATTCCTCTATATAGGTGTCGGTGATTCTCCAAATGGCGCCACCGAAAAGACGGCGCAGAATCCCGAGTCGTTGCTCGGAAAAATTCTGCGCATTGATCCGGCGGGTGCAACCACCACCGACCCCTACGCCATTCCACCCGGTAACCCTTTCGCTTCTGGCGGCGGTGCCCCTCAGATTTGGAGTTTGGGAGTGCAGAACCCCCTGCGCTTTAGTTTCGACCGATCGAATGGGAACATGTGGGTGGCCGATGCCGGGCGCGCTCAGTTCGGGGAAATTGATTACCTCCCTGTCTCCGCAGGCGCCGGCGACGGCGCCAACTTGGGTTGGCCGTATATGGACGGAAAAGAAGTTGGCCCTGCTACCGATCAGCCACCTTCATCGGTCGTCACCCCCATTGGAGTCACACCGAACGCGGGTCCCGATTGCCCCCTCATCGGTGGCTACGTCTACCGCGGTTCAGTGACCGAAATGCAGGGCGTCTATATCTATGGCGACTTCTGCACTGGCAGCGTCAAAGGGCTACTACAACGCAAGGGCATCGTCCTTGACGACAAAGCGATCGGTCCGCAACTTGGCTCGAATTCAATCGTTGCCTTTGCTGAAGACAACCAGGGCGAGCTCTACGTCGTGACCGCAGGCGGATCGGTACAACGATTGGTGGCAGCATGACCGACTCCAACATCGAAGTAACACACAGCACGGAACCGCCGAGTCGAAGCAAATTCTTTGCCGGACGTACGCTCTCTGACGGCAAGAAAATCGTGTGGTGGCGTGAAATTCTGATCATTGCCGCTGTCAACGTCGTCTACGAAACCGTCCGAAATCTTTCTGCCGGAAAACCCTCGAAGGCCTACTCCAACGCGCTCCTCATCATTGATTGGCAGCGCAACCTTGGGATTTGGCACGAGCAGGCAATGCAGCAATTTGCGCTCGGATTCACGCCGCTCATCGTCTTCGCCAACTACTTCTACGGATCGATCTACATCGCCGCAACGTTGTTCACCCTGATCTTTCTGTATTCGAAGTTCCCAGATGACTACCCCTTGTTCCGAAATACCCTCATGATCGGCACACTGTGCGGACTTGTCGGTTTTGCACTCTTTCCGCTCATGCCACCTCGTCTGCTTGACGACACGTTGCTCCTTAACGGCGCCAACGCAAGCCTCTGGTTCGGATTTGTTGACACTCTCGTCGAATACCCAACGTTTTGGTCATTCAACGACGAGGCGATGAAGGCAATCTCAAATCAGTTCGCCGCGATGCCATCACTGCACTGCGGATGGGCATTTTGGGCCTTCATTTCACTACTTCCACGAATGAAGTCGTGGTGGTCAAAGACGCTTGTCATCCTGTACCCGATCGCCACTACCTACGTCGTAGTAATCACCGCAAACCATTACGTACTCGATGCTGTTGCTGGCTTTGCACTGTTCACGCTTGCCTATTTTGTAGCTCGAAAATTCACGCGAGCCGGACGCGGCACACCAATTACAACTGCAAACTGATCGCAATTCGGTATGCCTCAACATTGCGTTCAACAACGTCAGTCCAGTCAACTGGAGATGGCGTCGTGCGGTTATGTTGCGCAATTCGTTCCCGCAGCGTTCGGTCGTTCACGATTCGCGTGAGTTCACGCGCCATCTCGGCATCATTTGCAGCCAGTAGTCCTTCTTGTTCATGCGTAACGAATTCACGTATGCCGGTCTGTGCTTTCGCTACGACCGGCAAGCCGGCACAACGAGCTTCGAGTGCGGCGATACCGAATGATTCAAGGTTGGCCGGGGCCACAAACACGTCTGCTCGCGAATAGATCTCACGAATTTCCTCTCGAGTACGACGCCCAACTAGCGACACCGTATTCGTGAGGCCATTCTCCCGGACGTATTTCTCCATCCGACCCAGTTCGGGACCATCTCCGATAACGATCAGACGAACATCGATAGAGCGAGGTGTTCGATCGCGCACATCCTTGATCATTCGCAACAAATGCATCGGACGTTTACGCGGAGCTAGGCGCATCACCGACGCAAGGATCACAACCGATGGATCCCGCTCAGTTGGGACAATTGACCACGTGGCGTTCTCGATCCCATTTGGGAGCACAACCACCGTCGCATTATCGGATGCAATTCGCCGCACTGGGGCTACCGCGACCTCGCTTACCGCTGAAAGCACAGCGGGCCACTGTCCCCACTTCGTCAATTTGTTGAGCACCCAGAAAAACGGAGTGGCATAACTCCAGATGCAATGCAATGTCACAACGACAGGAATGCCAGCGCGTTGGGCGTCTCTGGCTCCCTTGTAGGCGAGCGGACTCACAACACCACCATGGAAGTGCGCGACATCGACGCACTCCGATGCAAGCACATCGGCCACGCAACGGAATGCCCGACGGGTAAACGGGATATCGAAAGGAAGTAACGGAACGTCGATGCGATGTACTCGAATGCCATCGACCACATCAGGACCGCCTGTCGTAGTGATCACTACGACCTCGTGCCCGGCCCGCTGCAACTGGCGGGCAAGATCGTGAACCTGCATCTCGATGCCACCAAGGCGCGGGACGTAGCAATCGGAGATCAGAGCGATCTTCAGTCGTCCGGATTCGAATCCAGGGGTCTCATCGGTTTGAGTCACTCAGCGTCACGGTAGTGCTCACCGTTGCCCTGTAAGAATGCAAACATGCCAACCGGGACGCTGATCGCCTTTCATGCCCATCCCGACGATGAGGCCCTTCTCGATTCAGGCACGCTGGCTCGGGCCGCTCTGGCTGGCCACCGGGTTGTCTTGGTTCTTGCCACTCGTGGCGATGCCGGAGATGTTGGGGATGGCATCTTGGCCGCCGACGAGGGTCTTGCTCAGCGCAGAACCGCCGAGGCTGAGGCATCGGCGGCCGCTCTTGGCATCGCTCGCGTCGTCTTTCTCAACTATCTCGACTCGGGCCACTCCCCCGCTTCGGATGGAACTTGGCCCGCAGGCACCTTCTGCGCTGCGCAGGTCAATGACGCCGCGGCCGCGCTCGTTGTGATTCTTGCCGAAGAGGGTGCTGCGCTACTCATCGCCGATGATCGCAATGGTGGGTACGGCCATCCCGATCATCAACAGGTTCACCGAGTCGCATGGGCCGCTGCACAACTCGCTGACATTCCGCTCTTGCAGGCCACGATTGATCGCGAATTCCTTTCAGGTGGCATTGAGCTCGCAAAGGGCATGGGCTTCGAAGTGCCAGAAGGATTCGTGCCCGCTGACCTGTCCTCTTGGTACACACCTACTGCCGAGATCACCCACACTGTCGATGTCAGTTCCGTGCTCGACAAACGCAAAGCTTCGATGTCCGCACATGCCACCCAAGCAACCGGCGCCCCCAACACCGTTCGTACATTGTCGGTTTTCCTTGGGCTCCCAGACGACATCTTCGCTCTCGCATTCAGTACCGAGTGGTACGTCCTTTCACAAACATCCGGCACCTCGGGCACACCGCTGCCTGCAGCCTTTGCCGATCTCTTCATCTCTGCCGGTCAATGACCGACGCACCCGACGAAGAACTCCCTGAGGTCCTTCAAGGCCTGAGCGCAGACGAAGCCACAGACGCATTCGCCGTCGTAAGCCACGAGCTGCACAAAAAATCACGCACACGGCGAATCGCTGAAGTCGGAATTTCACTCACGCTCGTCATTCTCATCTTCGTTTTCGTCATTCCAAAAATCACGGGCTCTGACTACGCCGACGTCTGGACCGAAATGGGCAAGTTATCGCCCGTTGAAATCGCTGCGCTCACCGCGCTTTGGTTTCTTGCGATGCTCGCTTATACGGGCGTACTCATCAACACGCTTCCTGGACTGAAACGCGTGCAAGCACTTTGCGTGAACTTCGCCGGAAGTGCAGTTTCGAATTCGCTCCCCTTCGGTGGCGCAGTGGGCGTTGGGGCAACCTATGCGATCGACATGTCATGGGGTTTCACGCCTCCGGCGATCACCCTTTCGATCCTCGTATCAGGAATTTGGAACATCTTCGCAAAATTAGCGATGCCAGTTCTCGCGCTCGCCCTGCTTCTCATCTCCGGCGATGCGACCGGGAAATTAGTCCTTCCAACGGTTCTCGGTCTTGTTGCACTTGTTGTAACGGCAGTAGTTCTCGGTCTCATCATGCGCAGCGAACGACTGGCCGAACGCATCGGGCGGCTCGGGCAATCACTCATTCAATGGATTTGCACCGTCACACGCCGCCGTCGCACACCAGACGTCGTCAACGGGGTTCTCAATTTCCGCCACCAAAGCATTGGTCTCGTTCGCGAGCGTTGGGTATTCATCACCCTTTGGATCTTTTTGTTCAACCTCATTCAATTTCTCCTTCTCTTTGCGTGCATTCGCGCAATCGGAATCGACAGCATCACGCTTACCGAGGCATTTGCTGCATTTGCCTTTGCGCGACTTCTTGAAACCATCCCCATCACGCCGAGCGGTGTTGGTTTCGTCGAAGTTGGGGCCGCGTCCGCGCTCATTAGTTTCGGCGGACCCGAGAACGCGTCAACCGCTGCAGTATTTCTCTTCCGCGGCTTTGTCTATCTGCTCGAGATTCCCGTCGGAGCGCTCGCTTGGGTTGTATGGGCATCAATGCGACGGTGGCGCCGCCCTATGGGTTCGCTTACGCCTGCAGTGCAGCAGTAATTGCTTCGATTGATTCTGCGCGCTGAGCACCACTACCCAAATGCCAATCAGGAATCACCAGTTCGTCGACGCCCGCGTCATGCCATTGTGCAGCAAGGTCTGCAAACTGCTTGGCCGTCCCTGCGAACGCGGCGCGTCCACCTGCCGCGTCGAGAAACGATCGTGCATCTGATTCGGAATCAGTCAGACACACAAGCGCCTGCGTTGAACGGCGAATCGTCGCTGGGTCACGACCAATGTGGTCACAAGCTTGATCAAGTACTACGGAACGTTCGGCAAACTTCGATGGCATCGCCCACATGTTCCACATGTCGGCGTGTCGAGCAACCAGTCGAAGCATTCGGTCGCCTTTTCCGCCAATCAGTAACGGCAATCGATCTTGCACTGGTTTCGGCTCACACCATGCATTCGAAAGTTCAAAGAACCTTCCGTTGAAATCGGTCACCGATTGTTCGAACAGAGACCGCACCACCGAGCAGTACTCGTCCAGACGTCTGATCCGCTCCCCTGGCGTTCCCATCTCGATCCCGTACTGCTCATGCTCGTTGATCTGCCAGCCAGCACCCAGGCCCAGCGTGAGCCGGCCACCGGATATGTGATCCACAGAAGCCGCCCAGTTCGCCACCACCGCTGGGTGCCGATAGGTCGCCGACATCACCAACGGAGCCAGTCGGAGCGAGTTCGTGGCCACCGCAAGGGCCGAAAGGACTGTCGTGACCTCAAAGCGCGGGTCCGACACCGCTCCGAATCCACTTCCATCGGCCATGAAGTGGTCTTCGACCATGACCCCATGCCATCCCAAGCGCTCGACCAGTTCCACAGCCACACAAAGATCAGGCCACGACTGGCTCACGAGCGGCCACAAGGTCAGGTCCATCCGAACAGTCTCGTGCAACCGGATGTGCGAGAGTGAGCCAATGGCTCATCTTTTCGACGAACGTTCCATCCTCCTCACCGACCGAGTCGCCATCGTGACCGGAGCAGCCGAAGGCATCGGGCGCGACACCGCACTGCTCTTTGCCCGCTGCGGCGCAACCTTGGCGATCTGCGACCGGCAAGAGGAACTTCTTGCTGACGTTGCCGCACAAATCGAGGCACTTGGCCGCCCTGTGATCTCGGCGGTGCTCGATGTTCGCGACGCCGAAGCCGTCGACGTCTTCGTCGAGAACATCACCGCAACTCACGGACACATCGACGTGCTCGTCAACAACGCTGGCGGCACATTCGTTTCGCCATTCCTCGATGTAAGCCCCAAAGGCGAAGCATCGCTCATTGCCGAGAACTTCACGCAAGTCACCCACTTCATTCGTCGCGTTGCACCGCTTATGCCCAATGGCAGCTCAATTATCAACATCACATCGATTGAAGCGCATCAGGCCGGCCCCGGCTTCGGCATCTACGCGGCGATGAAGACAGCGCTTGAAAGTCTTTCCAAATCTCTCGCCCTTGAATTCGGCACTCGTCGCATTCGCGTGAATTCGATCTCCCCCGACGCTCAACCTTCCGAAGGCGACAAAGGCCTGCAGCAAACACTGGTCGAAAGCGATCCCGAATTTCTTCCAGCATTCCTCCCACCGCTTGGCTATCTCGGAACTACCGAAGACACTGCTGCCGCCGCGCTCTTCCTCGCTTCTGACCTTTCACGATTCATCACCGGCACATCGATTCATGTCGACGGCGGAACCTGGGCCGGCGGCGGATGGCACCGACCCGACGCAACTCGTCCTGATCACTGGAGCAGTGAAGATGCCTGATCACTCCCCGCTTTCGGACCCATGGGGTCTTGCAGGCCTCTCGGTTGTGGTGATGGGCGCAGGAGGTGGCGGCATCGGAACCTCCATCAGTCGTTTTCTCGGTCACGCCGGCGCATCGGTTGTTGCTGTCGATATCGACGCCGAAAAGTTGAAGGTCTGCACCGACGCGCTGACAGCCGACGGCACCAAACACATTGGCCTTCTTGCTGATGGCCGAGACAAAGAAGCTGTTGCTGCTGTTGTCGATAGCGCCTGCGAACTCGCGCCGTTGCGCGGTTCAGTGCAGGTTGCCGGCGGAATGTGGCCGCCGCAGTGGGCCCCGTTCGCAAGCGATGACCCCGCATTCGACGATGTCATGGCGCTCAACTTCGGTTCAACGGTGAATACCGTTCGCGCCGTTGGACGCCGCCTCGTTGAGCAAGGCAATGGCGGAACGATATGCAACATCGCCACTACTTCGGCGCTCAATGGCATGCCCTACGGCTCGGCCTATGCGGCAGCCAAAGCTGCAGTTCTGTCGCTTACTCGTTCGCTCTCCATCGAATGGGGAAGCCGTAACATCCGCGTCAATGCGGTTGCCCCTGGCTCAATCGCAACACCAAAAAGCGCATCAACCCGCAAAGCCGGCGACACCGACGGCAACGACACCGACGTAATACCGATGCGCCGTCGCGGTACCAGCGACGACATCGCCAAAGGTGTGTTGTTCATGATGTCCGATATGTCGGCCTACGTCACCGGTCAGGTGTTGTGCGTCGACGGTG
>SYBH01000167.1 GCA_005787345.1 Actinomycetota bacterium | reverse complement strand
GAACAGGCAAGTTGATAGTCGCGACCGATCCTGAAGAGCTTCCCCGCCTTGCGGCTTTGGAGGAACGCGGTCGACAACACGGTTTGACGATCACCCGACTCGACCCCATCGAGGCCAAGCAGTTCGAACCCCATGTGAATTGCATCAGTGCGATCCATGTCGGAGAGACGGGAATCATCGACTATGTCGGCGTCGCTCGTCGGATGCGCGCAGATCTTGAAGAAGCCGGCGGAGGTTTGGAACTCAACCAACGCGTCACCGCAGTTCGTCGCACGCATGGGCGTTGGGCAATCGACTCGAATGGCACAGTTCGGTCGGCTGATTTCGTCGTGAATTGCGCAGGTCTTCACAGTGATGTCGTCGCAAAAGGCTTCGAGTTGGAGAAGTTCCGCACCAAGATCATTCCCTTCCGCGGGGAATATTTCGACCTCACCGAATCGGCCGCACGACTTGTCAAGGGCCTCATCTACCCCGTACCCAATCCCGAGCTGCCTTTTCTGGGTGTGCACCTCACACGCATGATCAATGGCGCCGTGCATGCAGGGCCCAATGCAGTGTTGGCGCTTTCGCGCGAGGGCTACACGTGGTCGAAACTGAACGCACGCGAACTTCTTGGCACGCTTTCATACCCCGGATTTCTTCGCTTGGCCTCGAAGAATCTGAGTGTTGGCGCCTATGAGGTGCGACGGTCTTTGTCGCGTCGCCTGTTCGTGCGCGATCTTCAACGTTTGGTCCCCGAGATTCGCGGCGAACACTTGGTGAAGAGCGCAGCGGGCGTTCGTGCGCAGGCGGTGGACCCAGACGGTTCACTGGTTGATGACTTTCGGATCGTGAATGGCTGGAAGTCACTTCACGTCGTCAATGCGCCATCACCGGCGGCAACCAGTGCTCTGGCAATCGGCAATCACGTTTCCAATCAGGTCGTTCGCGAGTTGGGCGACCGAAGTTGAGCATGCAATACGTGTGTGTCATTAGGCTCGAGGTCGGAGGACATAGTGGCAATCAACCTTGGTGAACCTTCCTACGACGACGCCGAATTCGAGGCCATTCGTCAGGTATTTGCTTCGAATTGGGTGGCGGGGCAAGGCCCGACAAGCCGTCGCTTTGAAGAGTCGTTCGCCCAGTTCTGTGGGGCCAATGGCAGCATCGCCCTGAACAACTGCACGGCTGGTCTCCACCTTGCGCTGTTGGCCCTGGGGATCGGCGAAGGCGATGAAGTCATCGTCGCCGACTACACGTATCCGGCCACCGGTCACTCGGTTTTGTACGCGGGTGCCAAGCCGATTTTCTGCGATGTCCGGCCCGACACCTGGACCATTGATGTCTCGGTTGCCGAGGGCCTGATCACGCCGCGCACTCGGGCAATCATCGCTGTCGATGTTGCGGGACAGCCGGCCGACTACGAGGAACTTCACGCACTTGTCGAAGGACGCGATCTTGCATTGATCCAAGACGCAGCTTGTTCATCGGGAGCCACCTACGGAGGTCGTCGTACGGGCAGTCCTTGGTTCGCCGACGTTTCGCTCTTCAGTTTTCACGGCCGCAAGGGAATCACGTGCGGCGAAGGTGGTGCGGCGACGGCGCGTGACCCCGAGGTTCTCGCCCAGATGCGAAAGTTGTCATGCTTCGGCGTCGAGAGCGCATTGGCGCGGCAGGGAAGCACTTCACTTCCGATCCCGGTCTTCGATGATCTGGGCTACAACTACAAACTCTCCGACATCGCTTGCGCCATCATGGAAGCCCAGCTTGCAAAGATCGATGCGTTGTTGGCCCACCGTCGCCACATCGCCGCTCGGTACGAAGAGTTGTTCTCAACATGCGATCTGGTTCGTACCCCACGCGTGGGACCAAACCGTGAACACGCCTATCAGACGTACACGCTCACGCTCGACCATTCCGTGAACCGCGATGAAGTTGCAATGCAACTTCGTGCACGAGGGATCGGTTGCAACATCGGCACATTTGCCTCCCATGTTCAACCGATCTATGGCAAGACGCAATCGTGTCCGGTGTCCGCTGATCAATGGACGCGCCACCTTGCCATTCCCATGCACGCAAACCTCACCGACGCTGATGCACAAGAAGTGGCACGCAACGTCATCGAACTCGTCACCACAACAAGAAAGTAGGAACCATGTCGTCGTCACAACCCGGAAAGGTCTTCATCACCGGCGGCGCCGGCTTCATCGGCCTTCACGTCATCGAACGCCTGCTTGCCCGTGACTTCAAGGTTCGGATCTACGACTCAATGATGCACCGTGCAAACCGGGAGGATGTCGAAGCACTGATCAAGACCGGCAACGTCGAACTTGTCGAGAACGACGTGCGTTCGGGTGGGGCAGTGCAGCGCGCAATGACGGGTTGCACCCACGTCATTCACTTTGCAACGGTTTCGATCAACAAGAGCGTGGCCGACCCGGACGAATCGCTGAACATCAACGTCATCGGCAACAACAATGTGTTCAGTGCCGCCGCCAACCTGGGTGTGAAGCGGCTTGTCTATGCATCCAGTGCAAGTGTCTACGGTGAGCCCGAGACATTGCCGATGCGCGAGGACGGTCCGTTGAACCCCCTCACGCCGTACTGCATCTCGAAGTTGACCGGTGAACATCTTCTTCGTTTCTACTCCCGTCAAACCGGGTTGTCATGGAATGCGATGCGCTTCTTCAACGTGTACGGCCCAGGTCAAAAGACGAGTGCTTATTACACGTCGGTCATCAATCACTTCATCAATCGTTTGAAAGCGGGCCAACCACCGGTCATCGACGGCAAGGGTGATCAGTCGATGGACTTTGTCCACGTTCACGATGTTGCCGATGCCTGTGTCGCTGCCTTGTTGGGCGACGTTGACGGTGAAGTGTTCAACGTGGGCACCGGTGTCAGCACGTCGATTGCGCAGTTGGCACACATCCTCATCCGCTCGATCGGCGTCGATGTCGAGCCCGTCTTTAATCCCCGTGATGTCCTCGTTTCCCGACGGGCTGCTGATATCTCGAAGGCCCAGCGCCTTCTTGATTGGTCGCCGCGCATCACCGTCGAACAGGGGATGGACGAACTGGTGAAAGGCCACGGCTGAGGAATGTCCGACCACGGGTTTCCCGAGAATCGCTACAACCCACATTGCTGGATCATTGGCGAACCCGTGATTGGTGAGGGCACGTGGATCGGCGCCTTCACGTTGATCGACGGCTCGGGCGGACTCACGATCGGACGGGGCGTCGACGTGTCGTCGGGGGCCCAGATCTACACGCACAGCACGGCACGGCGATGTGTGTCAGGGCGCAACTACAACACCGTCGACCGTCGCCCAGTGTCAATCGGCGACTCGGTCTTCATCGGTGCCAATGCCACCATCTTGATGGGTGTGACGATCGGTGAACACGCAGTCATTGGTGCCGGGGCGGTCGTCAACCACGATGTCGAGGCGTACTCCATCGTCGCCGGAGTGCCGGCGCGCCGTATCGGCACCGTTAAACTAAATGGCCCTGACGTCACCTTCGACTACGAGTAGCCCGGCAACGACCGTGCGCATCGCCGTTCTCAACAACTTCTACCCACCCCGGGTTGGTGGTTCCGCCCACTTGTCGAGTTTGCTCGCCCAAAAATACGCAGAGGCCGGTCACTCGGTTCTCGTTGTTACCTGTGACTACGACGGGGCACCGCGGGTCGAGAGGGCGGGGAAAGTTGACATCGAACGTCTACCGGCCTGGCGTTTGCCACGCCTCGGCTCGTTGGTGGCATTCGACATTCGCTTTACTTTCCGACCGAAGTCCATCAGGCGGCTCGTCCGCCTCCTTGATGATTTTCGACCTGATGCCATCCACATACATGGCCAGTTCATGGACCTTGCGTGGCTTGGATCTGCATACGCCGCCAAGCGAAATACTCCGGTCTTGCTCAGCGTGCATACGCGACTCGAATCACCGAAGACGGCAATCAATGCGGTCTTTCGTCTGATTGACCGCGCCCTTGTTGCGCCTCTCATTCGCCGCGCCGACCCAACGGTCGTCGTGATGGATGCATTGATGGAGCGCTATGTCACGACGACATATCGAATAGCTCCGCGAAAACGAGAGCCGATCCCTGTTGGTATCGAAATCAATCCCAACACATCGGGCGTTTCCGAAGAAGAGATTCGGAAGAAGTTTTCACTCGGTCCCGGGCCAATCATCCTGTCGATTGGCCACGTCATTGCACTGCGTGATCGCATTGCGTTGGCAAAGGCGCTCCCCGCAGTGCTTGAGGAATTCCCCGACGCGCAGCTGGTCGTCGCAGGCAGTGTCGAATACCCGGAGTTTCTCAGCGTCGCGGAGAGCCTGGGTGTGATCCATGCCGTGCAT
The DNA here is from genome assembly GCA_005787345.1 of Actinomycetota bacterium. Lineage (GTDB taxonomy): Bacteria > Actinomycetota > Acidimicrobiia > Acidimicrobiales > Acidimicrobilacustridaceae > Acidimicrobilacustris. The sequence goes on along the minus strand of SYBH01000167.1, from coordinate 539 downwards.
TGTCTTGGACGAGTCCCAAAGACCGACGTGATGGATCTGTTCAGAATCGCTGCAGTGGAGGCACATGATCTTCAGGGAATCGGAATGGGAACAGCGAACGTCGAGGCAATGGCGGCCGGCGTTCCCGTTGTCGTCGCCGTCGCCAGCGACAACTTCCCCGGATTGACTCTCCGTGACGGCACCGATGTGTTGCTTGTCGGTCCCAACCAGCCCGACCAGGTCGGAGCTCAGATCTGCCGGGTCTTGCGCGAACCGGTGTGGGCCCGTGCGGTAGGCAAGGCCGGCCAACGCTTGGTTGCAGATCGATTCTCAATCGAGTCAGTGACCCAGCGCCACCTCGACGTTCTCTCGGCCATGGTGGCATCGCACTGATGCGAATCAGGTTTGGAACACTCAGCCCCAGTCAACTGGTGGTTGGATCGTCCGCAAGCCTGGGTGGCATCACCTGTCTGGGTTTGTTGGGTGGGCTCGTTGGCGTCAGATCAACGAGTTCCTTCTCGGCTTTGCTGGTCGTCGCTGCTGGCATCGCAATAGGAGTT
>SYBH01000166.1 GCA_005787345.1 Actinomycetota bacterium | reverse complement strand
GCTCATCCATGATTTGAAAAACGCGAATAACGAGGCCCGAGTTCACGTGAAGTTGGTCTCCGAGGTTGGTGTCGGCACCGTCGCTGCAGGTGTGTCGAAAGCCCATGCCGATGTTGTGCTCATCTCCGGACACGATGGCGGCACCGGCGCCTCTCCGCTTACGTCACTCAAGCACGCAGGTGCACCTTGGGAGTTGGGTCTTGCTGAGACTCAGCAGACCTTGTTGCTGAATAATCTTCGTGATCGGATCGTCGTACAAGTCGATGGTCAGCTCAAGACTGGTCGCGATGTTGTTATCGCTGCGCTACTCGGAGCCGAAGAGTTCGGCTTCGCAACAGCTCCGCTCATCGTTTCAGGCTGCATCATGATGCGTGTTTGTCATCTCGATACATGTCCAGTCGGAGTGGCAACGCAGAACCCTGAACTTCGGGCCCGTTTCTCTGGAAAGCCAGAGTTCGTCGTGAACTTCTTCGAGTTCATTGCCGAGGAAGTTCGGGAACTGCTGGCCTCGCTCGGATTCCGCACACTTGATGAAGCCATTGGACAGGTCGAGTTCATCGATTCGAAGCAGGCTGTCGAGCATTGGAAGGCATCTGGTCTCGATCTCTCTCCGATCCTCTATCTGCCTGAAATCGCCGAGGGCGCTAGCCGCCGCTGTATTTCGACCCAGGACCACGGTCTTGATCTTGCCCTCGACAACGAACTCATCCGCCAGGCAGCACCGGCCCTTGATCGCCGTGAGCGAGTGGAGATCGCTTCGCCAATCCGGAATGTCAATCGAACCGTCGGCACGATGCTCGGAGCAGAACTGACCCGTCGATTCGGCGGCGAAGGCCTCCCCGATGACACGATCACGATCGCTTTTGAGGGATCAGCAGGACAGAGCTTCGGAGCATTCCTTCCGAAGGGCATCACTCTGCGCTTAGAAGGCGACGCCAACGATTACACCGGCAAGGGGCTCTCTGGAGGCCGCATAGTTGTGCGTCCATCAAAGAGCGCCCCGTTCGCCGCCGAAGAGAACATCATTGCCGGCAACGTTGTTCTTTACGGCGCAACGCAGGGAGAGATGTTCCTGCGCGGCATTGTCGGTGAGCGCTTTTGTGTACGTAACAGCGGCGCAACCGCAGTTGTCGAAGGCGTCGGCGACCATGGCTGTGAGTACATGACGGGTGGACGAGTCGTGGTGCTTGGTCCTACCGGACGCAATTTCGGCGCAGGTATGTCCGGCGGAATGGCGTTCGTCTATGACCCCGACAACACATTCCTGCTGCGGGTCAATCCCGAGATGATTGATCTCGATCGACCCGATGCGGGAGATCTCGAATGGCTGCAGGATCGAATCGAAAAGCACCGTCACGAGACTGGTTCCGTTGTGGCGGAATCAATGCTCGGTTCATGGGCGGAGAGCAGCTCCAAGTTCGTCAAGGTCATGCCAAAGGATTTCAAGAGAGTTCTCGAAGCAGAACGCAAGGCGCTTGCTGAGGGCACCGATCCCATTGACGCGGTTATGGCCGCTGCCCGAGGGTGAGAGGACAACAACATGGGTGATTCAACTGGTTTTATGAAGCACGATCGCCAGCTTCCTTCTCGACGAGAGGTTCCCGTTCGCCTTCGTGACTGGAAAGAGGTCTACGAAGACTTTCCGATTGCAAAGGTTCGCGAACAGGCCAGTCGTTGCATGGACTGCGGTATTCCCTTTTGTAACAACGGGTGTCCTCTAGGAAATCTGATTCCCGATTGGAACGATCTTGTGTTTCAGGATCGGTGGCGCGACGCGATCGATCGCCTGCACGCGACCAATAACTTCCCTGAGTTCACAGGTCGGCTCTGTCCGGCACCTTGTGAAGCTGCTTGCGTTGTCGGTATCAATCAAGATCCCGTGACCATCAAGCAGGTAGAAGTCGAGATCATTGATCGCGCTTGGTCCGAGGGTTGGATCGAGCCGCAGCGTTCGGAACTTCGGACTGGCCGTTCAATCGCTGTTGTCGGCTCTGGGCCTGCGGGACTCGCCACTGCACAACAGTTGGCGCGTGCAGGGCACGATGTGGTTGTTTTTGAGCGTGCCGACCGTCCTGGCGGCCTTCTGCGTTATGGCATCCCAGAATTCAAAATGGAAAAGCAACACCTTGATCGTCGTTTGGCTCAGCTTGAAGCCGAAGGCGTCGAATTCCGCTGCAACGTGAATGTTGGCGTCGACATCACCGGCGAACAACTTCGAGAGCAGTTCGATGCAGTTGTTCTAGCTGGAGGTGCAACCGCAGCTCGTGACCTCACGATTCCCGGTCGCGAGTACAACGGTATCCATCAGGCGATGGAGTTCCTTCCATTGGCTAACCGCGTACAAGAGGGCGATCTCGATCGCAGTCCTATTCACGCCGAAGGCAAGCGCGTCGTCATCATCGGCGGAGGCGATACCGGCGCAGACTGCCTCGGAACCTCGCACCGTCAAGGTGCGACCTCGGTCCATCAGTTCGAGATCATGCCTCGACCCTCCGAGTCCCGTCCGGCCGAGAATCCTTGGCCGACCTGGCCAATCGTGTATCGCACGTCATCTGCCCACGAAGAAGGTGGAGAGCGTGTGTATGCGGTGAATACGTTGGAGTTCCTTGGCGATGCCAACGGAAATCTCACCGGACTCCGTGCTGTGGAAGTTGCCTCAGAGATCATTGATGGCCGGCCGACCTTCGTGCCGGTGGAGGGCTCAGAGTTCGAGGTCCCTTGCGACTTGGTGTTTCTCGCAATGGGCTTCGTCGGACCAGAAGGTGGTGGCGTACTTGAGCAACTCGGCGTCGATCTCGATGTGCGAGGAAACGTCGCTCGCGACGAATCATGGTCGACCAATGTCGACGGCGTCTTCGTAGCCGGCGATATGGGCCGAGGACAGAGTCTCATCGTTTGGGCCATCGCCGAAGGACGCTCAGTCGCAGCAGCGGTCGATACTTGGCTCATGGGTGAGACCATGCTCCCGTCCCCGGTTGATCCCTCTGCAGCTCCTTTGCGCTGAGTTCTTCTAGAACGCGAAGAGGCCCCCGTCAGTGACGGGGGCCTCGAGCGTTTTGCAGGAACTATCAGGCGGCGACGGTATCGCCGTTGAGTTGGCGATAGGCATAGCCGATTGCAATTTCGGTGATGCCGATGGCGAGGCCACAGGTCACCAGGTTGATGAGCACAACAACGATGGCGAAAACCAGCACGTCGCCAGCGTTCTTGCTGACGAGGTTGAACGAGTTCTTAATGGCATCAACTGGTTCGTTGTTCCGCTTTGCATCAAGTACAAAGAAGGCCCAGAAAAGAAGGAACAGTCGAACCACGATGTAACCAATGCAGCATGCGATGATTCCGACAAACGACAGAAGAGCGACGATGATTGCTCCGATGGCAAATGGTGCCAGACGTTCTGTCGAGAACATCATGCTTGCTTCAGGAGGTCGACCATCAGTGATCGCCAACGCAGCGCGAACGAGGCCGGCTTCGACCATGAACCCGACGAAAACACCGATTGCGATAAGGATGCCGGTGACAATCAGGCCGGAGACCAGACCGAACGGGCGCACGAACTGAACGGCCATCGAGAAGATGAACTGAACACCAAAAAAGATGATGACGATGAGGATCATCGTGCTCAGGTTGGCGACGAATTTTTCCCAGCCGTAGGACAGTGCCGCGCCGACATCAAGACGGGCACCAGCCGGCTGAGGTGTTACACCGGGAGCTTGCTCCGGGGGATACCACTTACCGTCCGAGGCCTGCCACCAGCCCGGACCTTGGGATGTGTCGCTCATGGACGCTCCTTGTGTTGGGTGAGATCGGACATTGTCGTCCGAATGTGCGGCGTTACCGGTCCGCAACAAGAAGTTAGTACGTGAAGCCGGAGTGCCGCGTTTTCCCAATGGCGCTCAGCCAAAAAATTGGAGGAAAGGAGGTTTCTTGACTAGCGCAAATTGCCTTTAGGCCCCTTGGACCTATCGAGACCCAGCGGGATCGTCGGCTGGACGGTGTGGCCGCTGGCGGCCATTAGTGAAAGAACCCAGTCCTCTACCTCTGACCACCCAGAAGCCCGCGGGCCATCAACTTCGGAGTTATAGCGCTGTGAAAAGACGACTGCCGCTGCACCAGAGGAGCGGAGCGCCTCAATATTGTGCGGGGCATCGTCGATGTAGGCATCGGCTTCCACTTGGGGTTTATCGCCTAGGAAACACAAATCTCGATATGGAATCGAGTGCTGATCGAGCCATTCGACCGTATCGGCCACAGCTACTGCATGGCCCCAGTTTGTATAGAGGCGGTGGGTAATCAGCCGAATCCATACGCCAGCATCGGAAAGACGCCAGAGGGATTCCGCCGCTCCTGGAATGACAGGCATTGTTCGGAACATTCGGTGTTTAACAACCGCTAAACGATGCAGTCGTTCGAACTCATCTCGGTCCATCTCCCACTCAGTGAAGTCCCAAGTTTCCTGAGGAGGGAGCGATGACAGATCGATTCCTCGTTCTTGCGCAACGACCCTTCGAAAGGCTTCGGCGTGATCACCGCACACTCCGTCGAGGTCAACTCCGAGAATGAAGTCCGACACGGTCAACGACTCGACGAGAGGAACTCGAGTGCGGCATCGATGAAGCCGAAATCCTTTGGCGTTGCAAAATGGTCAACGTTTCGCAACGTAACGAGTCGTGCATCGGGCAAGGCGTTGAGCAACGGATCGGCGGGGCCGGCAAAGTCTTTGTCGCCGAGGACCACAAGAACCGGACATGTGATCGTGTGAAGGAGTTCGGGTGTAATCATGATTCCGTTCGAGCGTCGCATGAACGCTGCGAGTGCTTTCGGATCTTGATCCGGAGCTTGCGCAAGTTGGATGAAATATCGAACGATTGGGTCGTCAGCGTCGCCCGAGCCGTCCATCGCAGACGCGATTGCATCACCAGTGCGATCTCGTTCAAAAAGGTTTCGGCCCACACCGGCGACGATCAGCGAATTGAAGCGTTCGGGATGGAGCGCGGCCAGAACAAGAAGAGTACGAGCACCCAGCGAAAAGCCGATTGCATCAACCGGCTCATCGGGAATTCGGTCGAGTAGGTGTTGTTCGAACGCTTCGTAGGCCTCTGGCGTGTGTGGCTTTTCAGCGGAACCTGATCCGAGCACATCGAGCGGAAGGGCGGTGCGGCCCATGTCAGAAAGGAGATCAACCCAACCGTTGTCTCCCCAGGTTCGCGCCGCCGAGGTTGCAAAACCAGGAACGAGCACGACTGGCGGCGCCATTAACGACGGCCCTTTTGACGGCGAATCGCATCTTCGGCCAGCGGAGTGAACGTGCCGAGTGCAGTGGCAGTCCATGTGAGAGTGGCCGCATGTTGGAGTGCGCCAGCAGAGAGCTGTTCTCGAAGTTCAGCGTTTGTGAGGACAGAAGCAATCTGCTCAGTGAATTCTCGCGGGGTACGGGCGAGAAGGCCCGAAAGGTTCGGCGCAACAGAGTCGCGATGACCAGCGATATCGGTCGCTACCGAAGGAGTGCCACACCCTGCGGCTTCTGTGAGAGTCATCCCCCAGCCCTCTGCGATTGAAGCGCTCGCGACAAGCCAAGCCTTGCGATAGAGAGAAAGCAGTTCCTCATCAGACACCCGGCCCGCTAGGCGGATCCATGATTGTGCCCCGAGTGTTGCGATCTGCTCTTCAAGATCGGGACGTTCGTAGCCATCTCCGACAATGACAAGTTCAGCAGTTGGTACCCGATTTCGGACCTCGGCCATTGTCGCAATCAGGTCGTCGAATCGTTTCGACGGCATGAGCCGGCCTACCGCAACGACGAGTGGAGTCGCAGACTTGTCACCTGAAGGGTGAAACCGCTGGTCGATGCCGGGGGGTACAACGCGAACTCGTGATGCAGGAAGTCCGAGGTACTCAATAATTTCCGTTCGACTTGATTCGGACAACGTGACGATCGGGGTGCGGCGATACAGCGGGGGAGCAATGCGATGCTCGAAGAATTTCCCGGCCTTCGCAAGCCCAGGTTCGAGAACCATTTCCCACATGTCGCGATGAACATGATGGATCCAGGTGCTGCGCGGACCACGGGCCCACACAGGAGTGAGAAAGGGAACTCCGTTCCAGATCTCGATAATCCCGTCACGGGGACCCAAGCTTCCGAGTACTTCGCTGACAACTGTCGTGGGGAACACCATGAAACGTCCGTGTTTGCGAACGATTCGGTAGCCGTCTCGGGTGCCGGTGTAGGGGTGGCCCTGCGCATAGGAGGTTCGCATCGTGATGTCGATCCCGGCCTCGGCCCATAGGGCAAGGACCCGAGCCGCATGGAGCTCAGAACCCCCGGCTTCGATATCGACAAGATCCCGCCAAGCAAGAACATGAACCCGCTCGATGCCCGCGTCTTGGGCGAGTGCTGAAATATCGCCGATCGACGGCGCAGTAGGCATGTCGGGTCAGGACGGAGGCTGATGGACGGGGTGCCCGGCGTCGTAAGCGTCGCGTTCAATGACCGGCGCATCTCGACCCGTGCCTGAGCCACCTGAACCCGCTGCGGGAGCCTTTTCTTCGTGGTATTCCTCTTCCACGTTGACTTCCCAGACGTCGTAGGTGGTGCCATTCACGATGTTTTCCACGGTGAGCATCGCGGTGTACATCGAGTGATCTTGATTGTTGTACCGGTGCATCCCATTTCGACCAACCGGATGAACATTGGTGGTGCAATCGTCGAGCCACTCGCGAAGTCGTTGCACATTTGCCTTATACCGCTCGTCATAGAACGGGTACGCCTTGGGAACACGTACGACGTAACCGGCTTCGACACGACCCGGTTCAATGAGGCCGATCGCTTCGAGTTCCCGGGTTGCAAGAGCAACGAGTTCGTCATCGGAGGAGTTCCACAGCTTGTCGCCTTCAAAGACGAAGTATTCAAGACCGAGACAGGTACGACCTTCTTTCACCATGTACGGCGACCACGAACTGAAGTTCTGAATTCGCCCGACAATGACAGCGGGGGAATGGATGTAAATCCAATTATCGGGGAAACCGGCGCTTTCGGGCACAACGAGCGCAACGGTAAGGAAGTCGCGGTAGCGCAGGTCATTGGCGGCTGCGAGCACATCGGCCGGGGGAGCAGGATCCATCGCCTTCAGCAGCGATGACATGGGCATCGACGAAATGAGTTCGTCACAAGCGATGGTGGTCGCACCGTTGGGTCCCGAGGTGGTTACCGAGGTTGCTCGACCATTGTGATGCTCGATACGAGTGACCTTGTGTTCCATGTGGACAGTTGATCCGGAAGCGACAACCTTGTCGCGAGCGGTCTCCCACATCATTCCTGGACCAAACTTTGGGTACTGGAATTCTTCGATCAATGAGGTGATGTCAGTGGATTTGCCCTTATGTACAAAAGGGACCCATCGAGGAATCGTGTCGAGAATCGCATTGATACCTGCGTTCCAGAGCGACATATTTTTGATGCGCTGTGCGGCCCAGTCGGCCTGAAGTTTGCTGGCCGGAACGCCCCAGACCTTTTCGTTGTAGGTCTTGAAAAAGTGATCAAAGAGGCGTTTGCCGAAACGGTTGGTGATCCAATCTTGGAGGCTTTCTTCGGGTTTGTGTCGGCCAAAAAGTTTGGCGACGCTGACTTTGGCTCGCGCCCAGAAGTAGGAGGCCACGCAACGAACTGCTTCGATGATGCCTAAGTTCTTCAACGCGTTCGACGCCTTGAGTGGATAATCGAAGTATTTACCATCGTAGAAAATGCGGCTCATTCGGGGCCGCATGAGGAAATCCTCATCGGGCAGGATTTCGTGCCAGAGCTCTTCGACGGGTTGCACCTTGGTGAAGAAGCGATGGCCGCCAAGATCAAATCGCCAACCGTCGACTTCGACGGTTCGGGAAATGCCACCGACGGTGTCGGTTGCTTCAAAGACTGTGCTGGTTCGTCCGGCCTTTGCCAGTTCGAACGCAGCAGTAAGGCCAGCCGGTCCAGCGCCGATGATGACCACCGAGGGGTTGGAATCGGTGCTCGAGTTTGGTGCAGTCATCATCAAGTCACTTTCGCAATGAGGAACGTATCGAGTGTAGTGAGGGTGGCCCTAGGAGATGTCGACCTAGGTGACCGAATTCATCGGTAACCGGCAGTACTCTGCGGTCGTATGGATGACATTGAGCCGGGTCAGCCGAACACTCAGCCCGACACTCAGACCGACACCCAGCCCGACACCCAGACGGACCGGGATGCCCGACCCGAAATCGTAGTGTTGGCTGTTGTGGCTCTCGCTATCGGCCTCTTCACGAGGTTTGTGACTCGTTCCTCTCTATGGCTCGACGAGGCCTTGTCCGTCAACATTGCTCAGCTGCCGCTCGGCGACATGACCGAAGCCCTCAAACACGATGGCCATCCGCCGCTGTATTACGCCATTCTCCACGGCTGGATGAACATCTTCGGGTCAGGCGATGTCGCAGTGAGAGGTCTTTCGGGTCTTTTCGGAATCGCAACACTTCCATTGGTGTGGATTTTGGGCCGGCGAAAAGGCGGGACCGTTCTGGCCTGGGTGGCCGTTGCCGTTGTCGCAGTTTCTCCCTTTGCCGTTCGGTATTCCAACGAAACTCGAATGTATTCGTTGGTCATACTCCTTGTGGTCATCGGTTGGCTTCTGCTTGATGACATCGTCGACCGCAAGAAGCCGACAATGGGCCGCTTCATTGGCCTTGGATTTGTTGGTGCGGCACTTCTCTACACCCACTATTGGAGCATTTGGCTCCTCGGAGCAGTCGGAATCACGTCGCTCTGGAGAATCTGGCGCGCTCCGGACCGCCCAAGTCGTCGGCCATGGATCGGCATTGCGATCGCTGCCGGTGTCGCCGGTGTGGCGTTCCTTCCGTGGCTTCCGACAATGCTTTATCAATCTGCAAATACAGGAACACCGTGGGCCAAGGCTTCTCGACCCACTTCGGCGCTGTCTCTTGTTTTGGCGGATAATGGAGGCGGGACGTACGGCGAACAGACACTCGTCGCCGCCATGTTTGCCATGGCGATGGTCCTCGGTCTTCTTGGTGTTGCCATCGATCGACGCACAACAGCCTTGGATCTACGAACCCGGCCCCCGTTGCGAGGAGCCGCATGGATAGCAGGCCTGACCTTCGCAATCGGGTGCGTGGTGTCTTTCGTGACGTCAAGCGCTTTCGCTAGCCGCTATTCCGCTGTTATTTTTCCGTTTCTCGCCCTCCTCGCCGCTGCAGGATGTATCTGCTTTCATGCGCGCTGGGTCCGCTTTGGAGTCGTTGCGGTGTTCTGCAGTTTCCTCGCCGTCGGAGCCTTCTGGAATGTGATCTGGCAGCGAACGGAACTCAAGGTAATCGCCGATGCGGTTGCGGCCTCGTCCCAAGTGGGCGACATTGTCGTGTTCTGTCCTGATCAGCTTGGTCCTGCAGGATCTCGCGTGATGCCGTCCGGGCTCACATTGGTTTCGTATCCAACCTATGACGATGGCAAATTTGTTGATTGGGTCGATTATGCGCAACGAAACGCTGCATCTGACCCCGACGCTTTTGCTGCTCGACTTTTGGCCGAAGCCGGCTCAACTCGTTCGATCTATCTCGTTTGGAACGATTCCTACAAGACGTTCGAAGGTAAGTGCGGTGGGCTGGTCGCTGCACTCGCAGCTGCACGGCCCCCGGAGCAGCTGATTGGCGATGACGGCGAGCGCTATTTTGAGCACGCTGCACTCACCAGATTTGCTGCTCCCGCATGATGGAGGTGCTCGTTGCACGCTCTAGGGGCGTGCTCCTTGACCTTCGAGAGGTCATCGTTCCGTGGTTGACGACCAGGGTCTTAATCGTTGTTGGTTTCGTCACCGCGTACGTAGCTTCTGACCGCCTAGCGCCGTTGGATCGCCCGAATACGCTGACCGAGGGCCTTATTGCGTGGGACGGCACCTGGTACCGAGATATCGCCGAGTTCGGCTACAGCGCAATAGATCCTGAAGGTCTGCGATTCTTTCCCCTCTTCCCACTTCTCGGCCGAGCTGTTTCTGTCGTTACTTTGGGACGTACGGATGTAGCGCTGATTCTGATTGCGAACATCGCATCACTTTTCTTAGCGATCGCCATTCGGCGTTTGGTGATCTTCGAACGGGGCTCGAAGGAACTCGCGAATCGCGCAGTGTGGATCGTGTGCCTATTCCCCGGAGCCTTTGTTTTAGCTTGGGGTTACGCCGAATCGTTATGGCTGCTTGGTGCTGTTTTCGGATTTTGGGCCATCCGCACGCGTCGCTGGGGTTGGGCGATTGTTGCTGGACTGATAGTTGGATACTCGAGACCTCTAGGTATCGCCTTTGCTGCCCCTGCTGCAATCGAACTCATTCGTATTTGGACGCAGGCGAAGAACACTGAGCGACTCCTTGGTGCTGGAGCTGTTCTAGCTCCCTTCGCAGCAACGGGTGCCTACTTGCTGTGGGTGAAGTCGACCTTTGGCGATGCGTGGCTCCCATTTTCTGTGCAGGGCAGCCTTCGGGGATCAACGGAGAACCCGCTTCTTCGAATCTGGGACGGCTTTGCACAGATGTTCGGTGCAGAACGTCTTGGTGACGGACTCCACATCCCGTTTGCCATTGTTTTTGTGGCTCTGCTCCTTCTGACATTCCGTTGGTGGCCGGTCTCGTACGGAATTTTTGCAGCGATTGTTCTTGCTGCGGCGCTAGGTGCAGAGAATCTCAACTCGCTTGAACGATATGGACTTAATGCGTTCCCGTTGGCCCTGTCTCTTGCGGTCGCAACGAGCAACGCCAAGTTCGATCGCGTCGTGACAACAGTTTTGGCCGGGGGAGTTGTGGCATTGAGTGCCCTTGCATGGACAGGCGCGTACGTTCCGTAGCTGTCACCAAGTGATTGCCGAGTGTGCGCGAGACTCGTCCAATGGGTAACGATCTTTTTGACACCGCTCCACTTGACTTCATCTGTCCGCGGTGTGAGTTGCCTGCCAGTGCGCGGTTTTATGGCCCCTGCGACGATTGTCGGGGAATCATGAGAGCCACGCTGGGCACAGAGGCCCGTACTATCGAAGCTGAGGCCTACGAGCCGAAGATGAACGTCGTCCCAAATGCTGTGGCCACGAAGGACTAAGCGTTTGTCTTCGAACGATTAGTCCTCGATTGGACGTTCTTCAATGGATACCGATGTCATGACGTCGCCCACCGTGATGGTTTTGACGACATCAAGTCCAGCAACTGTCGTACCAAACAGGTTGTATTGCTTTGGCAGTCCCATTTGGTCGCCGAGGCAAATGAAGAACTGCGACCCGTTGGTATCGGGTCCTGAATTGGCCATCGCAACGGCGCCATCGCGATAGTTGCCCTGTACCGGTTCGTCGGCGAACTTGTAACCCGGTCCGCCGGTTCCGGTTCCCGACGGGCAGCCGCCCTGGATGACGAATCCGGGAACAACGCGATGGAAGGTGAGACCATCGTAGAAACCGCCGCGAGCGAGGCTGACGAAGTTGTTCACCGTCTTCGGGGCGATGCGGGGATCGAGATCCATGACGATGTCGCCCTTGGGCGTCGTAATCGTGACTCGGTAAATGGTTGATGTGTCGATCGTGAATTCAGGTGCGGAAGCCATGGCCTCATCGTGGCACAAGTTGAGCCCCTCCTAGGCTGTGACCATGGCGTTCAATCAGGGTCTCGTTCCCACCGCGAAGGAGCTTGAACCTCTCGGCGAACGTTTTCGTCCCTGTCGAAGCGTGGCCGCCTGGTAGTGCTGGGCTGCGGCCGACGATCCCGAGTTCGTTCTCTAGGTGCCGACCAACTAGAGAGCCACCGGCGTTCCCTCAATGGGGAAATGGCAGGCAACGTAATGATCTTCGCCGACAGCGGTCATGACGGGTTCGACCTGCGCACAGAGTTCTTGGGCCTTCGGGCAACGGGTGCGGAAACGACATCCACTCGGGGGAGCGATGGGCGAAGGGATCTCGCCAGAAAGGCCCGCGAAATCTCCCTTGGGTGCGTCGGGATCGGGAGGGGGAATCGAGTCGAGAAGGGTCTTTGTGTAGGGATGGGCAGGGCTTGCATACAGACGATCGGGATTTCCAACCTCGCAAAGCTTGCCGAGGTACATCACTGCAACTCGATCGCTCACATTCTTCACAACGGCGAGATCGTGAGCAATAAAAAGCATGGTGAGTCCGTAGCGCTCTTTCATGTCTTGCAACAGATTCAGAATCTGGGCTTGTACCGAAACATCAAGCGCCGACACGGGCTCGTCGCAGATGAGGAGTTTCGGCTCAAGCATGAGTGAGCGTGCGATACAAATTCGTTGGCACTGACCGCCTGAGAATTCTGATGGCCGCCGCGAGCGAGCGCCTTCAGGGTCGATGCCAACTGATTCAAGTGTTTTGTCAACAAGGGCTGCTTGCTCCGCGGTTGTGCCGCGTTTCCAAATACGTAACGGCTCGGCAACGATGTCAGTCACTTTGCGGCGTGGATTCAGCGAGGAAATTGGATCCTGAAAGATCATCTGCATCTGCGGGCGGATCTCCCGCAATTCTGAACCAGAGAGTTTGGTGAGGTCGTGCTGTTCGAGCAGGACCGAACCGGACGTGGGGGAAGGCATCTGCATGAGCGCCCGACCCGTTGTGGATTTACCCGAGCCTGATTCGCCGACGAGGCCGAGGGTTTCACCCGGGAGGAGATCGAGGCTGACATCGCTCACCGCATGGACTTTGAGCCCAGTGGAACCGATAGGGAACTCAACGACAATATTTTCCGCGCGCAAGATCGATGATGACGCATCACGGAGATGAGCAGTACCCGAGCCCGCCATTAGCTACTCCCTGCTGAGCTCATCGCGCCTGGCGCTGGCACGCCAACTGGCACTCCAGCTGCGGTATTTCGCGCAAGAGCCTCACGGTTACCTTCAGAACCAACCGGATACCAGCAACGCCAGAAATGACCGTTGGCTGACTCGAGCGGCGGCTCCTCATTGAGACATTTCTCTTGGACATAGCGGCACCGGGGAGCGAAGTTGCATCCCTTCGGAGGTGACAACAGATTCGGTGGACGCCCCGGAATAGCTTCGAGTCGAGTATGGCTTGGGTGCTCGATCCGAGGAATCGAGCGCAGCAGTGCCTCGGTATAGGGCATCTTCATCGAGCGAAAAAGGTCTGAAGTAGGGGCCTTCTCAACAACCTTGCCGCCGTACATCACCATGATTTCGTCTGTGCGGCTTGCCACGACGCCCAGATCGTGGCTCACGAGGATCATTGCCATATGGCGATCACGCTGGAGATCATCGAGAAGGTCAAGGATCTGCGCTTGAACGGTGACGTCGAGTGCCGTGGTGGGTTCATCGGCGAAGAGGATCTTGGGACCACATGCCAATGCGATTGCGATCGTGACCCGCTGGCGCAT
>SYBH01000165.1 GCA_005787345.1 Actinomycetota bacterium | reverse complement strand
GTTTGTTCCCGACCATCGCGTTTTTGAACTGTTTGAACGCACACCGCATCGCGGAAGTTCTCCCACATTCAAGATGGGCCTCATGGCGATCACCGCAGCGGGACACGCAGCGTGGGCGCTTGGTGTTGCAAAGAGCATGATTGACGACGTCGCCGAACTCGCGAAGGTGAAAGCGCGTATGGGCGATATGGAAACTCTTGTTCATAAGACCACGTTCCAGCGTGGTTACGCCCATCACCTCGGTATGTGGCGCGCTGCTCGACAGCTTGTTGTCGACACCTATTCCGAAGCCGAGCGCATTGTCGCCGAGGGCGGAGAACTCACTGTCGATATGCGCGCCGATATGCGTATCGCTGCGACCTATGCAACCGAAGCAAGCCGCGAGGTCGCCCAGTGGGCCCACCTTGCTGCAGGCACCACCGCAATTCGCGAAGGAAGCCGTCTCGAACGCGCATTCCGCGACATTTACACCGGCACGCAGCATGCGTTCATTAGCGAGAAGACCTACATCGATTCGGCTCAGGTGAAACTGGGTCTTGCGGAGACCAATCGCGGTCTCTGAGGTGACTCCTCCGAGAGTGGTGGTGGTCGGTGCGGGCATGGCTGGCCTCACCGCTGCTCATCGACTTTCTGGAGTTACTGAAGTAGTTATTCTCGACAAAGGACGCGGAGTCGGTGGTCGTCTCGCAACGCGCCGCATTGGTGATGCAACCATTGATCACGGCGCACAGTTCATTACGACGCACACGTCCGAGTTCGCCGAGCTGGTGGAACGTCTGGTTGGCGAGCACGTCGTCGCTCCATGGTTTCGCGGCCGCGTCGGACCAGACGGTGTGAATGACTCCGACGGGCATACCCGGTTCCGTGGCTCAGTGTCGATGAATGCAATTGCCAAGAGTCTTGCCATCGGCCTTGATGTGCGAACTGCATCACAGGTTGCTGCACTTCGTCACGATGGGGAGTCGTGGAAGGTCGCGCTTGTTGATGGCTCGGAACTTGTTGCCGATGCAGTGATTGCTACTTCTCCCGTTCCACAAACGATTGCGCTACTCCAAAACGGCGAGGTCGCGCTCGCTGCAAAAGACGAAGCGGCTCTTGAGGCGATTGAGTACGACCCCTGTCTCGCTTTCATGGCGGTGCTTGACGGTCCCTCAGGGCTCTCGGAACCAGGAGCGGTCGATCCCGTCGACGGTCCAATCGATTGGATGGCCGACAATTTCCTCAAGGGAATTTCCGCAGTGCCTGCGGTGACGATCCACGCAACGCCAGAGTTCAGTCGCGCACAATGGGATGCACCGGACGAAGCGATCACTGAAGCATTGCTTGTTGCGGCGCAACTTGAGTCGGCGGTGATTTCTGGATCGATTCAGATTCAGCGTTGGCGCTACGCCCGTCCGTCAGTGGAACATCCGGAACGCTTCCTGCAACTCAGCGGTGTTCCGCCGTTTGTTTGTGCGGGCGACGCGTTTGGTGGCGCGAAAGTCGAGGGGGCAGCCCTTTCTGGCGCTGCAGCTGCACAAGCGATCGAAAGCGCCCTCGGCAGAAACGCGTGACAACGCCACCAGAGAAAGATTGCGTTGTGTGCGGGCGCACAATCACGTGGCGTAAGAAGTGGGCGCGTTCGTGGGACGAGGTTCGCTATTGCTCGGATGCATGTCGCAAACGGGGGATTCAGCCAGTTGATCAGGAGCTTGAAACGGCCATTATGAATCTGCTCGCTCAGCGGCCACGCAACGCAACGATCTCGCCAGACGATGCTGCGCAATTGGTGTGCGGCAAGGACTGGGAACGAGTTGCCGAACCAGCGCGCGCCGCAGCTCGTCGACTTTGCGTCGAAGGACGTGTTGTCATCACCCAAGAAGGCCGACGGGTTGATCCGTCGACGGCAAAGGGTCCATTTCGGATTGGTCTGACATGAGCGAAACGATGCTGCCGATTCCTGAACCCGGGCAAGAAGTGCAGTGGGTCACGCAACATCTCGCGCATCTCTGCAGCGACGACGTGCGCAGGTCGGAGCGATTCGTTGGAACGCAAGCAGCAGCCGATGCTGCGCTCGAGGCACTGGATCTCACTGGATACGCCGAGCGTCGCAACGAGGTATTGCCGGTCTCGCAACGAGGAGCATCAGGACTGTCGCCCTGGATCCGTCATGGTCTTTTGCAATTGCCGCGTGTCTTCACCGCCGCCAAAGGCACTGCTAATGATGTGCGAAAGTTTCGTGACGAACTGCGCTGGCAGGAATACGCACGTCATCTCTATGCACGCTTAGGAAGCGCAACAGGCTCGCCGTTGCGCAATGCGCCTGTTGTTCGCTCAATGAATGATGCCGAACCTTGGGATCGGTCAATGCGTTGCATTGAAATAAACCTCGACGAACTCAAGCGTGACGGTTGGATGGTGAACCAAACACGTATGTGGCTCGCTTCGCAATGGTCGGTGCGAAACGGCGCCGACTGGCGCGTTGGTGAGCAGTACTTCTTCACCCATCTTCTTGATGGTTCTCGCGCTGCGAACCGACTTGGTTGGCAATGGACGGTTGGTGCGGGTTCATCGAAGGTGTACGGGTTCTCCCAATCACAAGTTCGTCGGAGGGCCCCGGAACTTTGTGGCTCGTGCACGCACCGCGATGCGTGTCCGATTGG
>SYBH01000164.1 GCA_005787345.1 Actinomycetota bacterium | reverse complement strand
AGAGCATCGCCCTCCGGAGGCGTGTGCGGGCGTTCGAATCGCCCCGAGGGCGCTCTCATGTCACATCGGATAGTGCCGAGTTGCTGTCGGCAGGAATCCGCTTCCATTCAGATTGTTCCATGAACTTCAATCCCGTCGACGCCTAGAGGCGATTCCCAAGCAATTCGGGATTCTGGGCCAAACGTTCGCGGATTTCGGCCTTCACGACTTTTCCTGAACCCGTCACTGGGAGTTCCTCGACAACGACGATGTGCCGAGGAACTTTGAATCCCGCAAGCCTCTGACGCACGAACGCCACGACCTCGGCGGCAACGATCTCAAGCCCTGGCGTCGCAACAACGACCGCGCACACGTTCTCGCCCCACTTCGAGTCGGGTACGCCGACCACAGCCACACGCGCCACGCTCGGATGCTCAAGCACGGCCGCCTCGACTTCTAGAGACGAAACGTTTTCTCCACCAGTGATGATGATGTCCTTCTTGCGGTCGACGACGTGCAGCCAGCCCTCGACCATTCGGCCCATATCGCCCGTACGCAACCACCCGTCTTGAAGCGCCGCCTCGGTCGCTTCTTGATCATTGAGGTACCCCAGCATCACCTGAGGCGCACGAATGAGGATCTCCCCCACTTCTCCGCGTGCGACGTCGTTTCCTTCGGCGTCGACGAGTCGAAGGTCAACACCCGGTGCAGGTTGCCCTGCCGCTTCAAGCAATTCTGCATCGCCCGCAAGCCCCCGACGATGGGCATCGGCATTTAAGAAAACCGCGTTCCCTGAGAGTTCGGTCATCCCATAGCCCTGAGCGAAATCAACTTTCAACAATTCGTCTGCTCGCCGAAGGAGCGGTGTCGGCATGGGTGCCGCGCCGTATGCGATCGACCGAAGCGGTTCCAACTGCGCACGTCGATGCGGCTCAGCGTCAATCAAATCGACAAGTGTTGCCAACATGGTGGCAGCAAGCGATGTGGAGGTTGCCCGCTCGCGTTCGACGATGTCGCAGAACTCCGCCGCGGAGAATCCGCCCATCAACACAACTGGCCGTCCGTGCGCATGGCGATGCACAACGTTGTATCCGGCGACATGACACAACGGGAATGGAAAGACATATACGTCGTCAACTTCAACTGGACGCGCGCCGGCACTCGCGTCAACCGCAGCGAGAATGCTCCGATGCGTCAACAACGCACCCTTCGGCGCCGCGGTTGTGCCACTTGTAAACAACAACCATGCCGGAATTTCTGGATTAACGGGAGTCAGCGCAGGACCGCCATCGAAGCCATCGACCAGATCCGACCAAGTTTGCCAATCGAACATTGGGAGTTCGACTCCCGCGTCCCGAAGGCGATCCAGCTCACCGATTTCGCCAACAACAATTCCCGCGCCTGATCGCTCAATCATTGCGATCACCTCACGTGGATGAAGTCGATGGTTGAGAAACACGAGCGTCCTCCCCGAAGCGGGAACGCCGTAATACAACTCGACCCAAACACGATGATTCGACCCAATCACCGCAACACGAACATCCGGACGAAGAAGTTCGTTTGTCAGCGCCACCGGTGCGCGCACTCGTTGACTCAATTCAGAGAAGGTAAGTGATCCAGCAGCATCGATCAGAGCCGTGTCGTCGGGATGACTGGCCGCGACGCCTTCGATCATGCCGGCAAGAGTTCCGGCAACCCCGCTCACTTGCAGACGACGCCTTCGGGGGCCTTACCAGCCTCAACGCCAACATATTCAGTGACCTCACCAGGCTTCACTGTCGTCACTGGTCCGGTTGCCGCTGAGGTTGAGGGTGCAACCGCTCCCGCAATCGTTGTTGTCGTCGTCGGCGGGAGTGGTTCAGTAAGGACACCGGTGAACGATGACCCAAGGAGAACGGTGACTGGAGCGCTGCTCTTCAACGTCTTGTCAACCTGCATCTCAGCGTTGCCGCCGAGTTGACGACGAAGGAGATCCGCCTGCTTCTCGGAGCCAGGCAGGTACCTGATCACGGTGGCTGATTGCGACTTGGTGACGTCACCAGTCGACTTGGACATGTATCCAAGTTGGCGCAACCGATCGGAGACCTCGACCGCCTTGCCCTTCGTACCCGTGGCATTGGCGACGCTTACGACCACTGACGTTGGCATAACGGTACCGGCGGGAAGGCCTCGAAAGATATTGAAGACATCTTCAGCAGCAGCGGTATTGAGACGAAGAATGCTCGCACCACCATTGGTCATATCCATATAGACCGGCAGCGCGTGCGTCTGAATCTGAGAGCCCGAGAAACCCTTGAAAGATTTCCCGAGAGAGACGAGATTGCCGATGCTTAATTTGGAATCAAGAGTGAGGTTGTCGGCAGTTGATGAAACCAAACTGTTGATCGCCTTTAAGTCCATCGAACCAAACTTGTCTTGTGAACGATCAAGCATTGTGCGCATGAACAAGGTCTGACGAGAGATGCGCCCAAGATCAGCGCTCGGGTCTTCAATCCACTTCTTTGTTTTGGGATCGAGATACTCAAGGTGGCGGGATCGGGCATACGCGAGTGCAGCATCGCCATCGAGTACCTGACATCCAGTTCCATACATGTAGAAACCAGAACTTCTGTCGCGCACCTGCTTGTCGAAGTACATCGGGATACCGCCAACTGCGTCGGTTACCCCTTTGAAACTCTCGAAGTTGATTTCGACATAGTGATTGATACTGATCCCGAAATCCGCCTTGATTGTGTCGATCAACCGCTGCGCACCATCGGCACTGTCTTTACCTTGAGCAAACGCGGTATTAATTCGCTCTTCTTTCCCCGAAGGTTGAATTGGAACCCACAAATCTCGAGGGAGTGACATCAGATTGATGGTCTTGTTTTTCGAATCGACCCGGACAACCATGATCGTGTCGGAGCGTTGCCCAGACTCCTGCGCGCCTTGGCTATCCAAAAATGCTGACGAATTGTTGTCAGACTTTGAAATTCCAGACCGGCTATCGGACCCAACGATCAGGAAGTTCTGCACACCGCCCGAAGATGACTCAAGAGCCAGAGAGTCTCGATTGATCTGGTTAAAGCGGTACCAGCCGTAGCCGGCGACAGCGGCGAAGCCCAGGCCAATGAGTACAACTACCCCGATGCCGACTTTGAGAACACGCTTACCGGTCTTGGGCGGCTTGGCATGACGGAAATTCGGCTTTGGCCCCGCGTCTGACGAACCGCCAGCAGGCGGGGTCTTCGATGAGCCAAGTACCCGGCGACCGGGAGAACTGGCGTTGCGTCGAGGAGTTTGACCCGGATCCCATGGGGGTACGGGCCCTCCCGACGTGGGGGGTACATCGGACATGAAAGGAACAGGGTAGTCGGGGCCGTTTCCGACACTCCGTCACCCCGCTCGGTTCAGGCTGTGACCTTGGGCTCCTTGGGCAGTCCCAGCACTCGTTCACCGACGATATTGCGCTGAATCTGCGATGTTCCGCCCCAAATAGTCTCGGAGCGACTGAAGAAAAAAGAGGATTGGAGCGCGTTGGCGGGATAGGCCGGATCGACTGCGCGACGGCCGTAGCCAGGCACAGACTCTTCCGTTCCGGCATTGCCGAGCAGAAGCTGAGCTTCGGGACCAAGTACATCCATTGCAAGCGCCATCACCTGCTGGTGATATTCGCTCCAGAAGATCTTGTTCGTTGCACCAAGTGCCGCAACACCAAAGTCCTTGCGATCTTGGACTACTGCCGTCAGCGAGCGAAGGCCGTTGATACGCATGATCTGAACTTTCGACCATGCAAGCGCAATGCGCTGACGAATCATCGGATCTTCAATAGTGCCGTTCTTCTTTGCCACAGCGATGATGTGATTCAGTTCGGTTTCGAAACGGCGATAGCCCGTTGTCGCCGAAGTGCCTCGTTCGAAACCGAGTGTGGTCATCGCGACAGCCCAACCATTGTTCAGGCCACCAACGACGTTCTCTTTCGCACAACGCGCATCGGTGAGGAACACCTCGGCAAACTCGGCCGATCCATCGATTTGCTTGATCGGGCGAACTTCAACACCTGGCTGATCCATCGGGCACAGCAAATAGGAAATGCCCTTGTGCTTCGGTGCATCGGGATCGGTACGACAAAGAATGAACACGTAGTCAGCAATGAATCCCTGGGTGGTCCAAATCTTTTGGCCGTTGATAACCCACTCGTCGCCGTCAAGCACAGCCTTGGTGCCAAGGTTGGCGAGATCGGAACCGGCATCGGGCTCGCTGAATCCCTGACACCAAGCGATGGTGCCCGAAAGAATCTTGGGAAGGAATTCCTTCTTCTGCTCTTCGGTGCCCCACTGGAGAATGGTCGGGCCAACAAGTGTGTCGCCGAAGAAGTCGGCTCGCATTGGTGCACCGGCATTCGCGAATTCTTCTGCCACCACAACAGCCTTCATGGTGGAAAGGCCCTTGCCGCCGTACTCGGTCGGCCACGAGGCGCAGATCCAACCGCCGCCGTAGAGCTTGGATGTCCATTCCTCGAGAAACAGCGCGCGCTCGTCAGCACTCATCTCGAATCCGGGTTCGAACCAACCCTTCGGGAGGTTCTCTTCAAGCCACCCGCGAACTTCGCTGCGGTAGGCCTCGGCGTCTTCCGGATAGTTCAGGTCCATGGGCGACAGTCTTCCGATGAAGGCCTATGCCGTCCAATCGTTTCGCCGAAGGGCAGCGAACCCTTGCCTGCGGGGTAGATTCACCTTCTATGAGCACCACCGAAACGCCAACCAAAGCCGAACGCTGGACCTTTCAGTGGCAGGAACTCTTCAGCGAGGTCATTACCTCCGGCCTGTGCACCGGTTGTGCTGGCTGCGTCATTGCGTGCCCTCACGATGTCATCGGGTACAACCACGAGGCTGGCGGCTACAAGCCGTTCCACATCGAAGACGAACTCGGCCCCACCGATTGCGGTCACGGACAAAAGGGCTGCACCAGTTGCACCCGCGCCTGCCCGCGCTTCCGAGCATGGGAACCGCAAGCAAACGAACACCTCTTCGATCGCGACCGTGCCGACGATGAAGTTGCTGGCATCTACAGCGACATCCTCCTCACCCGCGCATCTGATGACATGGTCCACCGCATGGGTCAAGACGGCGGCTTGGTGTCGGCACTTCTCATTTGGGCGCTCGACAACGACTACATCGACGGCGCGCTTACCTCGTACCTCGAAGGCGGCGATGCAGCGACCTGGAAAGCCATCCCCGGCGTTGCTACCAATCGCGAAGAAGTGCTCGCAGGCGCTGGCAGTCGCTACACCTACTCAGCCAACACACTCGCAATGGACGAAGCCAAAGAACGCGGCCTCAAGCGACTCGCCCTTGTTGGCATGAGTTGCCAGTCCTCAATCGCCCCAGTTATGTGGTCGCGAAAAATCGGCAAGGTCTCCAAGCCCATCGTCTTCAACATCGGTTTGCTTTGCTCAAAGACGTTCGATGACGCAATCTTTGAAGAGCTGTTCGAGGCGAAGTACCGCATCCCGAAGTCGGAAATCACCAAGATGAACATCAAGGGTGTTTTCCAAATCTGGACCCGCGATGGCGGCTACCACGAGGTCAACCTCAAGGAATGTCACGACTGGACTCGTGAGGGCTGCAATCACTGCCCCGATTTCGCAGCAGAACATGCCGACATTTCGACCGGCGGTATTGGTAAAGACAACGACTGGACACTCACCATCGTTCGAACCGATGTCGGCCGCGAAATTATTCAGCGAATGATCGCCGACGGTTCAATCGAAGCTCGTCCCGGCGATGAAGACCCCGGAGCGATCGCTCTCATGCGCAAACTCGCGGAAAAGAGCCGTGCTCGTTGGCCGCAGTGGGCCCAAACGGAAGTTCGTCTCGGACTTCCCGAAAAGAAGAAGCCAGCAGCGAAGTAATACTGCGGGCGATCAGCCTGCGGTCGTCGTTGTCGACGCGGTGGTTCCCGTTGCGCACTTCGTCAGTGCATCTTTGATCTCTGAAGAGACGCCATTCCACGTCTTCTCGGGATCTGACTTCAGGTCGCTATTGAGCGTGGTGAAGTCAGCAATCGGCATTTGGTCGACGAATACTGAGTACATGCAGAGACATGACGACTCGCTTGATCCCTTGACATCAGAGGCGATCGTGGTCCCGGTGGCTTTGAGCGCCGTATCAAGCGTTGCCGCTGTCGATGCATCAATTGCCGTGATCTCACCAGACGAGGTGTAGAGATAATTGGTGCAGAGTTCGACAAAGTTCTGTTGCGTGAGGGTGTTGTACTCCGTAGGAGTGTTGCCCTGACTGCAACCACTGAGCCCAATCACGATCGCAAGGGCAAGACCAACAACACCAGCGCCAACTCGTCGTCCCAACATCGTGCTGACCATCCTCATGAAGTCGATGCCGCATCGTCCGGGGGGCGGCGGCAGGCGGTCGCTACCGTAGTCGGTGCCCCCCGGTCCCCCGACATCACCGGCCGAAAGCCACCCGACCGGTCCGTCGGCCGAGACGGCTCGGTAGGCTCTCCTTCCCATGGCCCGTAAGAGATCTGCCCCTGCACCCACCCTCGTTCTGCTCGTTCGTCACGGCCAGACCCCCACGACCGGAACCACCCTGCCCGGTCGAGCCCGAGGCCTTCATCTAGCCGACTCCGGCATCGCTCAAGCAGAAGCTGCTGCCAGTCGAATCGCGAAGTTGTCCAAAGTTTCAGCGATCTACGCCTCACCGCTCGAACGCACTCGCGAAACCGCCAAGCCAATTGCTCGGGAACGCAAACTCAAGGTAGCGATTGATCGCGGTCTGCTCGAATGCGATTTCGGCGACTGGACCGGCAAGAAACTCGACGCTCTCCGAAAGCTTCCCGAGTGGACAACCGTGCAGCGCTATCCCAGCGGGTTTCGATTCCCCAACGGCGAATCCTTTGCGGAAATGCAGACCCGCATGGTCGGCACAATCGATTCACTGGTCGCAAAACACCCAGGGCAAACGATTGTCGCTGTCTCACATGCTGATCCGATCAAGGCTGCGATCGCGCAAGCACTTGGAACTCACCTTGACCTCTTTCAACGCATCGTCGTTTCACCCTGCTCAATCTCTGCGATCCTCTACTCATCGGGAGGACCTGCGGTCCTCACGGTGAACTCAACTGGAGACGATCTGTCGAAGTTGGGACTCTCGTGAGCGAATCATGGGAGTTCATGGACCCTGATTCAGTTGTTCCTGGCGCGTTTGGCGAACCAGGCCGACGAACGTTTTTCATTCAAGCCACCGACGCTGGACGCACCGTGTCGTTCAAGCTCGAGAAACAACAAGTCGCTGCGTTGTGCGAATACCTCGGCGGAATCCTGACTGACCTTCCCGCCATTCATCCCGGCCAATTCGTTGCACCGCTATCAGCGAGCCCTCCTCTCGACATGCAATGGACGGTTGGCGGACTCGCCGTTGCGTACGAAGAGGACGATGACCGACTCGTGATTGTTGCCGAGGAAGTACCTGACCTTGACGAAATTGCCGACGACGCGTTCGACGAAGATTTCGGATTCGAATCGGCGACTGCCCGATTCCGCCTCTCGCGCGCGCAGGTCGCAGCATTTATCGCCGTTGGAAATGACCTTGTTCGTGCCGGACGCCCCGCCTGTCGGCTGTGCGGTCGTCCGATGGATCCAGGTGGCCACCCTTGTCCGCGTCTGAACTAGACGCAACAACCGGCGGCAACATCGAGGCCGTCGTCGCGAGTGGTCACATTGAACTCATCGGACGAATGCCCTGGAGTTCAAACGCAACCTTCCTCGCCGAAGCGACTATCGGCGAGGACTCTGCCCGCGTGATCTACAAACCTCATATCGGTGAACGCCCGCTGTGGGATTTTCCTGACGGCCTTTGGAAGCGTGAAGTTGCTGCGTATGAACTCAGTCATGCTCTTGGCTGGGGAGTTGTTCCATTCACTGTCGGTAGAGAAGACGCACCCCACGGCATTGGATCGGTGCAGCGATTCATCGACGCTGACTTCGAGCAGCACTACTTCACCATGCTCGAGGATGAAGCAACCCACGATCAGTTGCAACGAATGGCGGTGTTTGACTTTGTCTGCAACAACACCGACCGCAAAGGCGGCCACTGTCTGATCGACGACGCGGGCCACATCTGGGGCATCGATAACGGTCTGTCATTCCATGCTGAATTCAAACTCCGCACCGTCATCTGGGATTTTGGTGGCGAAGAAATCGACGGTGAACTTCTCGCAGACCTGCAGTCACTCGTCGACACTGGCCTGAACGATGCAGTGAAGAGATTGCTCGGCACCTTTGAGCAAGACGCGGTGCTTGGCCGAGCACGAGCGCTGATTCGCGAAGGAGTGCTCCCGATAGACGAAAGCGGCCATCGCTACCCTTGGCCGTTGATCTAAACCACGTCAGTCGCTGTTCAATGAAACCGTCGGTAACGACAAACGCCCCGGCCATTGACCGGGGCGTTTGAACATTGCAGTGATGGAGCTCAGCGAGCCTTAAGAGCTTCGATGAGCTGCGGCAGAACCTTGTGCACGTCGCCAACGATGCCGAGATCGCTGACCGCAAAGATCGGCGCTTCAGCGTCTTTGTTGATGGCGATGATGTTCTTTGAGCCCTTCATGCCGACCATGTGCTGTGTCGCGCCGGAAATACCAGCAGCGATGTAGACGGTGGGCTTGACGACCTTGCCGGTCTGTCCGACCTGGTAGCTGTAGGGAACCCAACCAGCGTCGACAATCGCACGGGATGCACCCGGTGCAGCGTTGAGAAGTTTGGCGAGATCCTCGACGAGGGCGAACTGCGCTTGTTCGCCAAGACCACGACCACCCGAAACCACAACTGCGGCTTCATCGAGTGACGGCCCTTCACGCTCTTCGACGTGACGATTGACGACCTTTGCCCCAGCGCTCTTACCGCCATCGGGAACCGCAATAGTCTCGACTGCAGCGGCGCCGCCACCAGCGGATTCTGCGACAAAGGACTTCGGACGCACGAGCACCAAGTGGGGACCAGCGGCAGTGAAGGTGGTCTTGACGTCGGTAGTGCCACCGAACACCGGCTCGGTCGTGATGAGGCTTGACCCGTCGACCTCGAGGTCGGTGTTGTTGGTGATCACGGTGCGGTCGAGCTTGGCCGAAAGGCGACCGGAGATGTCACGACCGAGGTATGAGGTCGCAGCGATGATCGCGTCGGGAGCGTTGCCGCCTTCGACAAGAGCAGCGATGGCACTGGACACAGGAACACCCGGAAGTGCACCAGCGAGATCGCCAGTTGTGTACACCTTCGATGCGCCGAACTCACCGAGTTGGCCAGCAATCGCGTCGGCGTCGCCGCCGGCGTAGACCACTTCAACCGTGTCGGCCAATGAACGGGCCTTGGTAAGAAGTTCGAGAGTGGTTGTGGTGACCTTGCCGTCAGTTGCTTCGGCGAGCACCCAAATCTTTGAAAGAGCCATGATCAATTCCTCCTAGAGAACTTTGAGGTCGTCGAGGAAAGCGACGATCTTCTCGACGGCGGTGCCGTCGTCTTCGAAGACCTCACCAGCCTCGCGAGCGGGAGCTTCCGCAATGGACACGATCTGCTGACCGGCACCGGCCCAACCGACCTGACTGGCATCGAGACCAAGGTCAGCCACAGTCAGTGTGTCGACTGGCTTGGACTTGGCCGCCATGATGCCCTTAAAGGATGGGTAACGCGGTTCAACAACACCAGCGGTCACCGATACAAGAGCAGGAAGCGGGCATTCGACATCGTCGTAACCAGCTTCAGTCTGACGCTGAATCTTGACGGTGCTTCCTTCGACGCTGATCGACTTGGCGAAGGTAACCGACGGAAGATCGAGCAAACCAGCGATCTGCTCGGGAACCGTTCCGGTGTAACCGTCACTTGATTCGGTCGCGGTGAGAACAAGATCTGCACCTTCGACGCGCTGAATGGCTTTCGCGAGCACCTTGGCAGTTGCGAGTGCGTCGCTACCAGCGAGTGCATCGTCACTGACGAGAATCGCCTTCGCAGCACCCATGGCAAGAGCGGTTCGAAGACCGGACACTTCACCATTCGGAGCCATAGAGACGAGTGTGACTTCACCGCCACCGGCGGTAGTCACAAGCTGCAGCGCCATCTCAACACCGTACGAATCAGATTCGTCGAGGATGAGCTTGCCGTCTCGCTTCAGGGTTTTAGTAGTGGGATCCAACGCACCAGGATCAGCCGGGTCCGGGATCTGCTTGACACAAACGACAACGTTCATAGGTCGAATCCTGCCCGCAGAATGGGGTTGGGGCCAAATCACACGGGGACATTGTTTGAGGACCGGGTCTGAGACGTCACCTCCGGGGCTCCGCTACGGTCAAAGTCCTTGTGAAGATTCACCTAATCGTCAATCCATCGGCCTCTTCGGTCACCGCTCGGGGGCGGGTGGTGATTACCAAAGCGCTTGCCGCCGACCACGAGGTCACCGTCTCGGAGACCGTCCGCAGGGGGCATGCCACTCGCCTTGCCGCCGCCGCTGCAGCCGACGGTGCCGATGTCGTCGTCGTACTCGGAGGCGACGGCACGCTCAACGAAGCGGCCAACGGACTCGCAGGAACGGCCACGGCGCTTGCTGCTGTTCCTGGCGGTTCCACGAACGTCTTTGCCCGCACACTCGGCTTACCCGATGACCCCATCGAGGCCACCGGCGCACTTCTTGACGCCCTTACCAACAATTCAATCCAACGCATCGGGCTCGGCTCCGTGAACGGTCGCTACTTCTTGTTCCACGTCGGAATCGGATTCGACGCCGCGGTTGTTGCCCAAGTTGAACGACGTAGTTCGCTAAAGCGATGGGCGAATCACGCGCTCTTTGGTTGGGCCGCATTCGACACGTGGCTGCGCAAGTACAACCGAAAGCGTGCTCACTTCAGCGTCCGGGTCGAAGGTCAACCAACAGTCGACGACGCAATGTTCACAATTTGCCTTAACACCGACCCCTACACATTCATTGGCACGCGGCCATTTACCATTGCCCCTGAAACGACACTTGATCGGCCATTAAGCGTCATCACCCTTCGAACACTTGACGCTTTGCCGCTCATGCGCATTCTGTCCTCGGCGCTTGGCTCAGGACGGCAACTTCGACATAACAAGAATGTCTCCTTCCAGACCGACGTCACGCATGTGGAGATAAACGGTTACGGGCCTATCCCCCATCAGGTCGACGGTGACTACCTCGGCGATATTGAATATCTCGATTTGCGCTACGAACCCGATTCGTTGTCGCTTGTCGTTCCGCGAGTCACCTCTCGCTGAGAACCTTGCGACACAAACTCGGAACATTCGTGATGATGGCGTCGACGCCCATTTCGAATAGGGACCGAATCTGCTCGGGGTCATCGACTGTCCACACGTTCACCGCTATTCCGAGTGAATGCGCGCGATCCACAAACTCTTTCGTCACAATTCCGTACCAAGGATTGATCGCGACATGCCCCGCAGACTCCGCACGATCGAGATCGGTTTGCAACGACTCGCCATGAGCATTGAGTAACCCCGTAGGAAGTGTTGGGTCCAATGCTCGGACTTGGTCACAGATGTCGTGATCAAAGGAGGTAACCAGGAATTCGCGCGAGGTCGGTTGCGACTGCAGAAGTTCCACGACTTTTGCAATAAGAGATGACCGAAGCGCATCGACGCCATCGGGCTTGATCTCAACATTCACCGCTAGTGGCGAACATGCAGCAAGCGCTTTGGCCAGCGTCGGAATGACGTTAGGAAGGTCAGCAGCCGAAAGCTCGCCCAAGACTCGGCCGTCGGCCAAAACGGGATCGTGATGAACAACAATCTCGCCGTCGGCAGTGAGGTGAACATCGAGTTCGACCCAATCGGCCCCCTGTGTCACCGCTTCAGCAAAGGCGTTGAGCGTATTGCCCGGCGGATTCGCTGCTGAAGCCCCTCGATGTGCAATGACATTCACCATTTGCCCACCGTACGCGTCTCGACCGTGATGTTTTGCGTAAACCTCACCTTTGTAGTTTAGGTGTCATTCGTCACAAAGGGTTCGTAACTGTCAAACCCACCGCGGTATCGCGGGCGCTGACCAGAGGATTTGCAAAAAACCCTTGCGCGTGATTTGCGCCGCAAGTACGTTCTCGCCCCTCAGCCACACACGTCCGGGTCCGTTCGAATCACTTCTCGATTCTCACGGTGCGGAGAGGTGGCATGAACACACATCTCACGGATCGGCCGGAAAACCGCTTCGTGACCCCTGATCCTGGAGGAACCGTGGCCCTGACCGCGCCCCATGCAATGACCCTGAACACAATCGCCGACGACTGGCGTGACCAGTCCGCTTGTCGTGACACCGACCCTGATCTTTTCTTCCCGGTCGGCACTACCGGCCCAGCGATTGAGCAGATCGACAATGCAAAGTCCGTCTGCACCGATTGCGAAGTTCGTCAGCCCTGCCTCGACTTCGCCCTTGCCACCAACCAAGACTCGGGCATTTGGGGAGGCACTTCAGAAGAAGAGCGCCGCAAGCTTCGCCGTCAGTGGCTCGCCGCCCGTCGCAAGGCATCCTGATTCTCTGATTCTCTGAGTCTCCGACTCGCTCTGACGACCTCCCTTCGGGGAGGTCGTTGTCGTTTTGGGCGGAGGCTGCACGCTGCCTGCGTCAGCGGCGGACAGGTACCGAGATCCGGACAGCGGTACCAGGACGGCTGCTCGTGCCCTCGCCAGCCGAGAACCCGATGGTTCCACCTAATTCAGTCGTGACGAGCGTACGAACGATTGAGAGGCCCAGCCCTTTACTGTCATCGATCGTGAAGCCCGGAGCTGTTCCCACTCCGTTGTCGGTCACCGTCACCCGCAAGCGAGTACCGGTATTTTCGAGTTCGATAATGACCGTGGCGTCATCGGTTGACCCCAACGAGAACGCGTGATCTACCACGTTCTGCAGAAGTTCGGTAAGCACGACAGCAAGCGGTGTCGCCACATCGGCGGGAAGAATCCCCGCATCGCCGAACACCGTGAACCGGATCGGACGATCAGGCGAGATCAGGCCTTCCTCCACCATTCGCACAAGTGGTCGAACGATTTCGATAAACGGAACATCGTCACCAATCGTGGTTGACAACGTTTCATGCACAAGAGCGATCGATCGAATACGTCGAACTGATTCTTCAATCGCGGCCTTCGCTTCCGGCGATGACAAACGGCGGCCTTGCAATCGAAGCAGCGCAGAAATCGTCTGCAAATTGTTTTTCACCCGATGGTGAATCTCGCGAATCGTTGCGTCCTTCGACAACAACATGAGATCGCGCCGGCGCAGTTCAGAGATGTCACGCATAAGCACGAGAGCGCCAGTCACTTCTCCGGCGGCAACAAGAGGAACGATACGCAGAAGGATTGTGACATTAGGGCCGCGTTCAATTTCCTCATCGGTGGGACGACCAAGTGCAAACGCAGCGCGCACCGGAGAGTCGGGGAGGCCAAGTTCGCCGAAGCGCTCTCCTTCCGAGTTTGCGTGCACACCGATTCGGTGCAGCCCTGAAATTGCGTTTGGTGACGCGAACTGAACTCTCTGTTCCGCATCGAGCACCATCACACCATCGCCGACTCGAGGCATAACAACGCCTCGCTCCTCTTCACCCGAAAACGGAAAGCCACCATCGGCAACCATTTCGGCAAAGCGATTGAAAACATCGAGATAGGTGCGCTCGAGAACGCCGTCCTGTCGGGCGACATGTTGATTCGCATCCTTCGTGAGCACTGCGATCGTGCGGCCACCGAAAGTGACAGGAATGCAGGTTTCACGAACCGGACCCTCAATCGCCCCTGGAGGGATTTCCCCCTCAGAGAATGCGCCGGTCAGAAATGTTTGATCAACGAGCGGCCGTTCCACGGCAGTAACGACGCGTCCGACCCAGTCGTTGGTGAAAAGCGTTTGGCTCGTTGTCGGTCGAATCTGTCCGAGCACGACCATCGAGTGCTCATCGTCGGCGCTTCGATCGCGGCCGAACAACATGAGGTCTGAGAAACTCAGATCAGCGAGCAACCCCCACGTGCCCAGCAAACGCTGGAGGTGGTTTGTTTCCGCAGCGGTGAGCCGCAACCGTTGTTCAGCGAGTTCCGCCAGATTGGCCATTGGACCGTGGCGGCGGGATCAGCCCGCGCCGAAACCGATGCGGCGTTCGCTATCGGAGGTGCCCAATTCGATGTACGCAATCTTTGCCGAGGGAACAGCGATGTCACGCCCGTGACGGTCAGTCAACCAAAGGACACTGGTGGCGTCAGCCAACGCAGCATCGATCGATGCGCGCACTTCAGCGCGATCGGCATTGGACGCCATCTCGATCTCGATTTCCTTAGGTGTCTGTTGCACACCAATACGAACGTCCACGAAATTCCTCCTGTACGAAACCGACCTGATGGCCGGCGCCTCATGCTAGGTCGCGAGACCGAGCCTTCATCCCAGCAATTTGAGTCCAGCGTTATAGCGACGAGTCGGAGCGAGTTCGAGGTCAATGACCTCGGCGAGTGCACGGATCGCAACCGCAGCTTCGCTCTCGGGTTCTACGGCCACAACCGGGCGACCGTCGTCGGATCCCTCACGAAGAGCAGGCACCAGCGGCACCTGACCGACGAAGCGAACATCGAGACGCTCGGCCAACTCGGCCCCACCACCTGCGCCAAAGAGTTCGTAGCGCTTTCCGTCGTCGCCGGTAAACCACGACATGTTTTCGATAACACCCTTGACTTCGATGTTCACCTTCTCTGCCATGAACGCTGCACGTTGGGCAACCTTCTGCGCTGCGGGCTGCGGAGTCGTGACGACGTAGAGTTCAGCACGCGGCAAGAACTGAGCGAGCGACAACGCAATGTCGCCGGTGCCTGGCGGAAGATCCACGAGCAGGAAATCGGGTTCATCCCAGAACACATCGGTGAGGAACTGTTCAAGGGCCTTGTGAAGCATGGGGCCTCGCCAAATGACGGGCTGATCTTCTTCGACGAAGAACCCCATCGAAATGCAACGAACGCCATGCGCTTCGGGTGGCACGATCATTTCATCGATGATCGTTGGGGTGTGATTCACGCCAAGCATGCGCGGAATCGAAAAACCCCATACGTCGGCGTCGACGACAGCAACCTTGTGTCCGCGTTGTGCGAGAGCGATTGAAAGGTTCGTCGTGATTGATGACTTACCGACTCCGCCCTTACCTGAAGCAATCAGCAGAACTCGAGTGGAACTCGAAGGATCGGCAAACGGAATGACACGACCTTCGGCATGGCCGTGACCCTGATGCGTGCCTGCAGTCGACGCTGGATCGCCATGAAGAAGTTCGCGAATTGCAGCGCGCTCTTCGTCGGTCATGACGGTGAAGTCAAGGTCGACACGATCGATTCCATCGAGAGCCACGATCGCGTTGGTGACGCGATTTTGGATTTCGTTGCGCAATGGACAACCGGCCACAGTCAGGGCGATCTGAATAGCCACGACTGGTCCGTCGATGGCTATACCGCGAACCATCCCAAGGTCGACGATGCTCCGGTGGAGTTCGGGGTCCTCAACAGGACGGAGGACCTCGATGACATCGGCATCGGTAATGGGCATTTAGGGGGTCTCGCTTCGGGTCGGGGAATTTCTCCTACTGCGGTAGGTAGAATACCGAGGTGGAGCAGGCGACCCTCAGTCCGACCGAGTTCAGCTCGGTGGTTACGGCCATTACTTCGGCCTTTGGCGACCCCACACGCCGTGAGATCTACCTCTTTGCTCGCGCTGGCGACGCCGGTGTGACTGCGAGCGAGGTGGCGGCACAGTTCGATCTCCATGCCAATGTCGCTCGTCACCACCTCGACAAACTCGCCGCTGGCGGATATCTCGAGGTGGCAGTCGCCCGAGGTGGAACCGGGGCAGGCCGACCGTCCAAGCGCTACACCGCCACAACCAAAGGCGATCACCTCGATCTGCCCGTTCGTCACGACGACGTGCTCATTACGTTGCTTGGCCGTGCTCTTGACATGCTTCCCCGAGACCAGGCCGAAGCGATGGCGGAAGACGTCGGCATCGAATACGGACGGCTCCTCGCTCAACGCCTCGGCCATGGTGTTGACCAGCAGCGTTCAATTCAATCCATCCTGCAGACCGTGGCCGATGCACTCACCTCGCAAGGTTTCGCTGCACACGCCGAACGTCGCAACAACGAATTGCGCATCGTTTCGGAGCACTGCCCATTCGGCGATGCGGTCATGGCCAATCCAGTCATCTGTGCAGTCGACCGCGGGATGATGAAGGGCATGGTTGCTGAACTTCACGGCAGCGATGCCACCATCGCGCTTGAATCGTCGAAGCCCATGGGCGACGACGTGTGCGTCACCTCGCTCGAAGCCTGAACCTCGTGGCTCGTCACTATCTCGATTACGCATCGACAGCACCTCTACGCGACTCAGCTCGAATTGCACTTTCCGAAGCGCTTGCCGCTCAATTCCAGGGAACGCTTGGAGATCCTGGCCGGATCCATCACGAGGGGATGACAGCGCGCGTTCTTCTAGAGAACGCTCGCGAACAAGTTGCTTCCTTACTGAAAGCTAAGCAACGGGAGATCATCTTCACGAGCGGAGCAACAGAATCAATCACAGCCGCAACATGGGGTGCGGTGCGTCGATGTGTCGAGAAGGGCTCGCCGCCCCACATCGTGTTTGGGGCGGTTGAGCACTCAGCAGTTCGACGCTCAAGCGAACTTTTCGCGAGCGCATTTGGCGGTTCTGTTTCCATTGTCAACGTCGATTCATACGGTCGTATTGACGTCGACGCGTTCATCGATGCCCTCACCCCCACTACAGCTCTCGCCCACCTTCAGTGGGGCAACCACGAAGTTGGAACGCTGCAACCCGTTGCGGAAATCGCGGCTGCCTGCACAGATCGCGGAATCCTTCTTCACGTTGACGCGGCGCAAGCGGTTGGGCACGTTGCCGTAGATCCAAAGGATCTCGGCATTGACCTTCTGTCATTCAGCGGACACAAGTTTGGCGGCCCACCCGGAGTCGGTGGCCTTTGGGTCCGCCAGGGACTTCGCATCGAGCCGCTCCTCGCTGGTGGCGAGCAGGAGCGTTCACGACGCGCGGGACTCGAGAGCGTTTCCGCTGCGATCGCACTAGGAGTTGTGGCGTCTGAACTCGATGAATCGACCCTCGACTCCGAGGCCTCAAGCAACCGCAACCTTCTTGCAACCGCTCTCGAACGATTAACAACGACACCTGGCATCTCGCTTTTGGGTCCGCTTGAGTCCCCAGACCGACTCCCACATTTGTTATGTCTGGCCGTCGAAGGCGTTGAACCACAAGGAGTCGTTCTTGGGCTCGATCGGCTCGGTATTGCTTTGCACTCTGGCAGTTCATGCGCATCCGAGGGACTCGAGCCATCACCCGTCCTTGAGGCAATGGGCGTCGACGCTCAACGATCGCTACGGGTTTCCGTCGGACATAACTCCACAATCGACGACATCAATGCGCTCTGCGAACAACTTCCACAAATAGTGAGTGAACTTCGATCACTTAGCGCGTAGCCATTCGATGAACTTTTCAACCTTGCGCAAACAGCAGTGATTTCGTTGACTACGTTCTTCGTGTGACGATTTTCCTTACTCGCCATGCTCACGCCGGGAAGCGCTCCGAGTGGACAGCCGAAGACCGCTTCCGACCGTTATCAAAACGCGGCAACGCCCAAGCCAACGCGCTTACCCATGTTGTGGGTGATCTCGTTGTGGGGCGGATCGTTTCGAGTCCCTACGTCCGATGCATGCAAACAATGGAGCCACTCGCCCGGAAATTTGAGTTGACGGTGCAGAGTTCCGAGGCACTCGCCGAAGGTGCCGAAACAGACGAGGCTTATCGAATCCTGCTTGAACTTGATGAGTTCGACGGAGTCGCGTGCAGTCACGGTGATCTCATCCCCCACCTACTTCGACGCCTCGTTGCCGACGGGATGGACACCGATGGCCCTCTCATCGATCAAAAGGGTTCGACCTGGATTATCGAATTGCGCAACGGACGGCCATTTCTTGGCCGCTATGTTCCGCCTTCGGCCTAGCACCAGTTAGTCACGACGTCCGGCAGCAACTTCTTCCTTCAACGAGTTAACCATCTGAATCATGTACATCGGAATGGCATTTACGTCGATCGCATCAAGATCGGCTTTCGCCGCAACAAAATCGCCGGCGTTGCGTTCGAGAATTGCACGGAAAACACGGGCGTCGGAATACGAGGGATCAGTTGCGATGGCTTCGTCGAGATATTCGAGAGCCTGCCGATCGAACTCAGCAGCAACTGATGGCTCGCTCGAAAGAGCGATCGTGTGTAGAACCCAACCTCGATAGGTCATGGCCTGAACGTTTTCAGGTGAGATCTCGAGCGCTTTGTCATAGGCCCGGACGGCCGACTCGAATTGCTTGATGGCCTTGGCGGAATCGCCCGCCTGTAACGAGGCTTGTGCTTGACCAGTAAGACCTTGCGCTTGGAGTATCAAATTTGAGCTGTCCTGACGAATATCGCCAGTTAAACCTTGGCCCGGCGCTCTTGTACCTGCATTACGGAACATGACCCAACTTGCACCAACCGCCATCGTCCCGACGAGAACGAGGCCAAGTGCAGTTCGCTGCCAGTTGCGTTGCGGACGGAGCGACTTCACCGCTTCAGTTCGGTCCTTGATCGCACGGATCACGGCTGCGGCGCGCGCGGTGTAATCGTCTTTGAGTTCCTCGAAGTCTGAATCATCGACATCGCCAGCTGCATACTCGCGTTCGAGATCCTCAAGAGACCGAAGGAGGAAATCGCGCTCTTCCTCAAGCACAGCCAAGGCATCGGGATCAAGTTCTCGGCGTCGGGCGGATACTGATACCGACTTGGGCGCGGACTTCCCTTTGGAGGAAGTTGTCGCGCTTGCCTCACGCGCTGCGCGACGGGCAGCGGTTCCGCCTGTAGGCGTCGTCACCGCGATGCTCCCTCGCCATGCGGGTCATTCGGATCGACCCCTTCTTCAGGGTGAAGTGCGGACGCGACGAGTTCACGATCTTCGTCAGTTGCGCGCTCTTGCGGCATTGACGACCACCGCCGGAACACGATGACCAGCGCAGCGATACCAACAGCAAGCGCAACGACTGGCAGTATCCACACCAATGCGTTTACTCCAGAGGCCGACGGCGTCAGGAGAATCGCTTGACCGTACTTGGCTGCATAGAACGATCGAATCTCGTCGTCAGACTGTCCCTGTTGGACTTGCTCAGCGATCTGGCGACGAATTTCCTGCGAGGCAGGAACATTCGATTCAGCAACCGATTCGCCAGAACACACCGGACACTTCACAGTTCGAGAAATCGAACTCACACGATCTTGTGCGGTTGGAGCTGAGCGAGATCCAAAGGCCGCAACTGAGAGGGCCGAAAAAGCAATGACAGCAACCGCGATCCACGGGCCCCAGCGACGAATCGGTGACCCCTTCGCAAATACCGACTGCGAACTCATTTGGTCCCCGTCCCCGTCCCCGCAACTGCCATTCCGCCGTTGTCTGTAATGACCTTGTCGAGTCCGGCGGCGGTGACCCCACCAAAGAAGCCCGCAACCACAAGGCCGCTGGGTGCAACCATGTAGGACTCGGGAACTTTGGTCACCCCGTAGTTAAGGGCGATCAAACCTGTGTCGTTCGAAATGGCTGGCCACGTATTGCGCTCGTTGACCCAATAGTCACGAATGGAATCGGCATCGTCGGAAAAGGCGATGCTCACCACTTGGACCGGATCACCTTTATGTGAATCAACGAACTGCTGGATCTGTGGATTCTCGAGGCGACAAGGCGTACACCACGTTGCAAAGAAGTTCACCAGCACCCACTCACCCCGATGATTGGCCATTCGGAAGGTTGAACCGTCCAGATCCGCTCCGGTGAAGTCTGGTGCTGCTTGACCAACGATCTGACTCGAAATGGGCGTGCTTGTGCCACGCGTAGCCAGAAGTGCAATAAGCGCAACAAGGACAATGCCAACGACAATCGCTGCATTACGCGCGAGCTTGCTGCCAACTCGTGGGGCCGCAGCCTCGCCTGATGAGGCCGTCATACGGTGGCTCCGGTCGAATCTTTTGGAGGCTCAACCGCTACCGGCGCAGAAACAGCATCGAGCGGATTGCGGCGACGGCCGGGGAATACTGCGAGCAGCGTGCCGAGCGCCATCACTCCACCACCGATCCATAGCCACATGATGAGCGGTTGAACCGTGACGCGAATGGTCACCGAACCGTTTTCGCCACCTTTGATATCAATGACTGACAAGACCACATCATCGGTAAAAGTCGTACGAACCGAAGGCGTTCCAATTGTTTGATTGCCGTTCGCGAATTTGTTGAGCGATGGAGCCCAAGGACCAGTGCCGTCGATAGTGATGAGAACCTGATCCACGATCTTGGCGGACTCTTGCTTGGTGTTCTGACCCACGTAGACCAACTCGTGACCAGCAAACTGCGCAGATTGCCCCTGTGTAAGCGTGAACTCGGCTTGACGAACGTAACTGCTACTTGCCGCAAACGCCACGGCGATCATCACCACGCCAAGATGGACAATCATCCCGCCGTTTGCTCGGCCAATAAGACCACGCCAGCCCTGACGCCGAGTAGCGAGCACGACTTGGCGACCGGCGGAGCCTGCAGCAAATCCGCCGAGCCCGAATGCCAACACCGGCGCAAAGCCGCGGGCACCGACAACGACCGCGAAGATCAACGAACCAACACCGATCCACGCAGGCCAAATCAATCGATGGCGCAACAACTCTCCGCTGGCCTTGCGCCAAGGAAGAACCGGGGCAATCGCCATAAGGAAAAGCAGCGTCAATCCAATCGGCATCGTCATTCGATTGAAATACGGAACTCCAACCGAAATTCGATCGTCGTTGATTGCTTCAACAACCAACGGAAACAACGTGCCAAGCAGGACCACGAATGCGAAGGCCGCAAACAGAACGTTGTTTGCG
The DNA here is from genome assembly GCA_005787345.1 of Actinomycetota bacterium. Classification (GTDB taxonomy): domain Bacteria; phylum Actinomycetota; class Acidimicrobiia; order Acidimicrobiales; family Acidimicrobilacustridaceae; genus Acidimicrobilacustris. The sequence continues at coordinate 26,259 of SYBH01000164.1, read as the reverse complement.
AGGAATGCCCCTTCGCGCGACAACGGAGAATCAATTCGGCCAGGTGATCGCAAGCGATCGCCGCGCCATCCGATGAGCACAACCGTTGACAGCACTATAAGAGCAAAGAAGGAAATGATTGCGGGACCAATTCCCGACGTGGTGAATGCATGGACCGATTCAATAACGCCAGATCGAGTGATGAATGTGCCAAGAATCGTCAGCGCAAACGTTGCGCACAGCAACGAGATATTCCAAACCCGCAACATGCCACGGCGTTCCTGCACAAGCACCGAATGCAAATACGCGGTGCCGGTAAGCCATGGCAACAAGGACGCGTTTTCTACTGGGTCCCACGCCCAGTAGCCGCCCCAGCCAAGAACTTCATAGGACCACCACGATCCAAGAATGATGCCCGCGGTGAGGAAACCCCAAGCAATGAGCGTCCAACGGCGAGTGGCCAGCAACCATCCTTCGCCCACACGACCCGTGATCAACGCAGCGATAGCGAAAGCAAACGGAACGGTGAACCCGACGTAGCCGAGGTACAGCATCGGCGGATGGAACGCCATAAGCGGATGGTTCTGCAACAAAGGATTTGGCCCTGGACCATCGAAACCAGCCGGTGGGGAGAAGCTCTTAAACGGATTGGCCGGTCCAACCAACATCCAGAAAAAGAAAATGCAGACAATAAGCATCGTGAAAATCGCCCAACCAACAAGCGGATCGGCAAGACGCTTGCGGAACTTCACCACAACCGCCATGAGGTAGCCACCGAGAATGAGCGCCCAAAGGATGATCGAACCTTCGAGAGCTCCCCACAACGTTGCAAAGTTGTAGAGCGCCGGGGTTTTCGTCGAACCGTTATCGGCGACGTAGAGCACCGTGAAGTCACGCGTGATGAGTGCTCGTTCCATCGCGATCGCAGCGAGGAGTCCTCCGAGGAAGACCAGCCCTGCATACCAACGAGACAACCGGACAAGGTCGGGACGATGACGGATCAGTCCGTAACCAACCGTGACGGCACCAAGAATCGCCGCAGCAAAACCAAGAGTGATTCCTGCACGTCCAAGTGCGAGATTCACGAGCCGCTCCGAACCGAGGTGACAGGAACGTTTCCGTTCATCTCAGCCTGGTTGAGGCGGTCGGATTCCTCTGCTTTGTAGACCTCGCTGTGCTTGACGATCATGAGGTCTGAGTCATAGGTGGTTGAACCATCGGCCACAAAATGTCCTTCGAGTAGAACCGCCTGATTCTCCTTAAACATTTCGGGCGGATCGCCAACGTGTTGGATGGTTATTGGCACGCCGTTGTAGGCGATTTCAAAGGTGACTCCGTCGCCGGTTTGCACGATGGTTCCGGGAACAACGGTCCCTTGCAGACGAAACCGCTTCACACCAAGTGACTCACGTTGTGCAACTGCTTCGTCGGCATTCCGATAAAAGGTGGTAGCGCTTCCGAGCGCCTGCACCACGACATAACCTCCGACTGCGATGACCGCAACGAGAACCGCTATCGCCGGACGACTCATTCGACGCTTCTTGCGAGGCGCGGCCGAGGCGGCAACTCCATCTTCAGATTCGGGACCGGTACGCGGCGTCAGCTCCATCGACGCTTCTCCGGTGGAACCTGCTTGCTTAAACGACGACCGCGCACAACCGTGACAAGCGCGTAGACGCCCATTCCACCAAACACCACAGCCCACGCAGCGGCCACAAACGGCCACGTTCCAGTGGCTTGCGCAATGTCGACCGTGGTGCTCACGAGATCACTCCTTCGGCGCGTCGTTCAGCGATTGCGGTGTCAAGACCTTCAGCTTCAAGTTGCTCTTCGAGCCACGCGACCCGGAATCTGTGGATGACCATCCAAATGAAAACCAGCGTGATCGCAACAAAACCGGTGAAGAGAGAAAAGAGCATCAAGCCCTGAATCTCTGCACCAGAGAGTGAGAGAGTTGGGGTTTGATGCAGGGTGCGCCACCACTGAACTGATTGGCGCACGATCACGATGTTCGGCACCAGTAGGAGCCCGATGATTGCTGCGCGTTTGGCACGGACTTCGTAGTCGGCCGCAAGGCGGCGGACCGCCAGATACCCGAGCAGTAAAAGCATGAGCAGTGCTTCAGAGGTAAGCCGCGCATCCCACACCCAATAAACGCCCCATGTGGGTCGACCCCAGAGCATTCCGGTGATGAGGGTGAACGCCGTAAACAGCGCAGCGACTTCCGCCCCTGCGTAGGCAACGAGTTCCCACCACTGCGACTTACGCCATAAGAAGACGGCCGAACCGATTGCGGTGAGGAAACAACCAGCGTAGGAAAGTATCGCCGACGGCACGTGCACGTACATGATCCGAACTGAATCGCCTTGGCTCTCGTCGGCCGGGCTCAAGATGAGCCCAAAGAGCACGAGTACTCCGAGTGCAATGAGCGTGACAATGCCGAGGACCATTGTGGTGCGCGAACCGGTAGAGGTCGGCCCGCTGGCGCTGGCCTCAACTGACCCGACGGTCTCGGTGGTCACGATTCCTCCATCAAAGGGCCGAATCCGAAGATTCCAGCCACCGCATACACAACAGCGAACACACTCATCAATCCAACCCACGGCCAGCCCTCTGACGGTGTTCCGCTGAGCGCTGACTCGAAGGCACGGGTCGCTCCGATTAACACCGGAGCGAGTACTGGCAACAGTAGAAGTGGAAGGAGGGTTTCACGAACTCGGAGACCCGCTGCCACCACGCCAAAGAGGGTACCGGCGGTCGAGATCGCCGCGGTCGCGACCACGATCGTGACTAGTAGAAGAAGCCAGCCGGTGATTGACGTGCCATAAAGCACAGCCACTCCGATACCGAGAAGGACCTCAAGAACGAGCAATTGGACCGCTACCGAAAGGGTTTTACCGAGATAGATGCCGGCCGGGGATAACCCTGAAAGCCGGAGTGCATCGGTCACACCATCGGCCGCTTCAAGAGAGAACGCCCGCTGCATAGCTAACAAGCCACTGAAAAGTACGGCGATCCAATAGAGACCCGGAGTGGCTTTTTCAAGAAGTCCACGGTCGGGATCAAGAGCGAAGGCGAACAGCACCAGCACGAGGAGGGCAAAAGGCATGACCTGGTTGATCGCTACCCGCGAGCGAATCTCAAGCTTGAGATCCTTGCGAGCGATCAGCCATGCGTCAGTCAACATGACCATCACCGCCACCCACGCCTTCATCGAGAGCAACGCCGCCACCGAGCGTCACGATCTCGTCAGCAAGCTCGATTGAGCGGTCGAGTTCGTGAGAACTCAGGATGATCGTTGCTCCAGCCGCGGCTGCATCGCGAACAAGGGCATCGACAATGTCGCGTCCATCTTTGTCGAGGCCGGCATGCGGTTCATCAAGTAGCCAAAGTTCGGGACGTCGTGCCAGCAAACAGGCAAGAGAGGTTCGCCGTCGCTGACCAGTCGACAAACGGCCAACCGCGACATCGCGCAATCGACCATCGAGACCAAGTTGTGTCATTGCCGCTTCGGCATCGGCCATATCGGCTCGCGCTGCCCGCGTCCAGAAATAAACATTGTCGGCAACAGTGAGTTCGTCATAGAGGCCGGTTCCGTGCGCCAGTAACCCAACCCGGTGACGCACTGCGCGGCGGTCATCTCGAAGGTCGACGCCCAAAACAACTGCCTCACCAGACGTAATCGGCACCAACCCGGCAAGGGCACGCAACAACGTGGTCTTCCCCGCCCCATTTGCGCCGCGCAGAAGAACGATGCGGCGGCGGTCGACATCGAGATCGACACCGGCGAGGGCAGGGACTCGGCCGAGCAGGGCCACTGCCCCGCGGAGGTGGACCACGGGCTCGGTCCCGAACCGGAATGTGGGGTCATCTAGCTCCATGGGGTGACCTGAGGGTAGCGGTCGCTCCCGCCGTGAGACCAAGCGGCCAGCCTCGCTAGGGTTCTCACGTGCAGTTGTGGACCATCGTGGGAGCAATCGGGCGGTTCATGATGCGCGGCGGCGTCGTAATTCTGCTGTTCGTTGCCTACCAACTTTGGGGAACGGGCCTGTCTACGGCTCGGGCTCAGGACAACCTCACGAACAAGTTCAACACCCAGATCGCCGAGTTCACGCCGCCGACAGTTCCTACAGAGGCAGCTCCTACAGAGGCAGAACCTGTTGTCACCGCTACGGCCGACCTGCCGATCCCTGAGCCGGGTGACCCCATTGCGCGAATCACAATGAAGACCATCAATTCTGACTTCGTCATGGTGCAAGGCGTTGACCTCAAATGGCTGCAAAAAGGCCCGGGACATTTTCCACAGACACCGCTGCCCGGCCAACCAGGTAATGCCTCAGTTGCTGGGCACCGCACTACGTATCAAGCACCGTTTCATCGCATTGATGAGCTTGTGCCGGGCGACATAATCACGGTGCAAACGCTTCAAGGAACCTTCACCTACAAGGTCGATACCTACATCGATCCGAAAGACGGGACAGCTTCGGGCCACATCATCGTGTCGCCCGACGATCTTTCCATCCTCGACCAAAACGTTGGGAACCGCTTGACCCTCGTGTCTTGCCATCCAAAGTTCAGCGCCGCGCAGCGCATCGTGGTGACTGCGACCCTCACCTCGATTCCAGCGCCAGCGACCCCGATCCCTGTCTACGAAGGGGTTACCACCGATGCTTCAACTGATGTGCTCGCAGGTGGAGACTCCTCGGCCTGGCCGGCCGCAATTGCGTGGTCACTCCTCACGGGGCTCGTATGGTTCGGGACTTGGTGGCTGGCCCACTTCTGGACACCGTCACTGCTGCGAGAACGGGCACAGCGCGTGACACGCTTTAGAGATCGGAAGTTCCTCACCACCTACGCCATCGGCACGCCGATTGTTTTGGTCATGATGTTCTTTGCCTTCACTAACATCGCTCGACTCCTCCCTGCGGCCTACTGATCATGACCAAACGCCTTCGACTCAACGTCATCGCTGCCGCCCTCGTCTTTGCGTCGCTTGCGCTCGTTGCCTGCTCATCGTCATCAACGAGTTCCGCGACTCCTTCGACCACTTCCAGCACAACTACAACCGCTCCTGGCCCCGCAACAACAACGACTCTTGAGCCTGAAGCCGGAGTCGGTCGAATCTCCTTCGTCTATGGACCGGTTACCGGCGACTGCATCGATCTGCGGTCGGTTGCGACGGGCAGAGCGGTCACGACCAGAGCCATACCCGCCGCCGACGCCACGTTGAAGAGCGATAAAGACGTGATATTGCGCCTGAGCTGCGATCTTCCTCACCAATATGAGGTCATCGCCACCCCATCAGCGGGTCTCGCTCCAACTCCGACCCCGACCACCGAGCAATTCGTTGCCGCCGCCAAGAAAGTGTGCCCGGCTGCGTTCAAGACCTACGTCGGCATTCCCTACCCAAGCTCTTCGTTCGAGGTTGGCTGGGTTCTGCCGACCGAAGAGCAACGCAGCCGAGGCGTGCAGGTCATCGGATGCACCGCGTTCGATCCAAAAGGCAAGCTCATTGGATCGGTGAAAGATTCCAAGCGCTAGCGCGTTCGCACCGACCAGCGCGCTCCACGAACGCTTCACCAACGCGTCACGAACGCCTGGCGCGCGACGACATATGAGGATCCACCACCCCGACGCGCGGTGGTTCTAACTTTTTTCTTATGGTGCTCGTGATTGCTGCCCTCCTCCTTGCAATTCTCCTTGTCATCGCTCTTCTTGCCAACCGCCGATCTGGCGGTGCTCCCCAGACGCGAATCACTCGCCGCCCCGCCGAGGTTCGTCTTCCAATTGGGGCTGACGCTGCACTTTGGTCAATCGTTGAGGTTGTCCCCGACCCGCGTAATCATCTGGCCCTCACCCGCGATCTCACCGGCGAGGTGCGCATCTCGGGCACATTGCTCGACCCGGCTGTTCGAGCCAGCACCATCGTGCCTCCACCTCGGCCGGTTCCGGCTGGTGGAAGTTCTGTTCGCATTCTCACTGCAGCCGAGATCGAACGTGAAGATGCAGTGGCCGAAGCCGCTCGCATCAACCGCGCTTCCTGAGTTACTTCGCGCGCAACTTCAGCGAGGCTGAACAACCGCGGCGAGTGCCGCCCACGATTGCGGAGCTGCGCCTAACCCAGTCCCATCGCTTGCATCCCAATACTCGGCCCATGACGAGTTGAGCGCGCCGCGTGTGAGCATCGCGGCGAGTGCATGCGCATCGCCTTCGCGACCCTGGCGACATGCCGCGACCCAGAAGAGATAGGTGAGCTGTGGCCACGCGGGTCCGCGCCAATAGATACGCGCTTCGAAGGTTGGTTCATCGCGATGCATTCCCGCCGGGCCACACGCGCCGCCGAATGCAGCCTCGTCACGCAGGTTGCCAAAAACCCGTTCAATCACTGCTTCATTTGTTGCTACCAACACAGGTAAGAGCGCATCAAGCGAACGAACTCGACCTGAATCGGATGCCGAATCGCCAGTGTCGACCCAGGTTCCGAGTTGTTCGTCCCACTGCGCAAGTAGTCGATGACTCAAGAGATCTGCTTTCTCAATCAACGCTTCATCGCTAGTGACCGATGCAAGCTCATAAGCATTGAATGCAACGAGTGCGTTGAATCCGCAACTGGCAACAACAAACGATGGATTCGAAATTGGTGAACCCAATGCCGAATGTTGCACCGATGCGACGAGTTCACCTTTGGTCTCACGCCACTTGGTGACGCTCCAACCATCGGAGCACCAATGATCCCAGCGAGGGCAATCGTCGCCGCCGCTCTCCCATGGATGACACAACGCAATCAAACCGTCGACGCGCGACCGAAGGTCAAAGAGAAAATTGAGTCCAGCTGTGGCTTTGCCTACGAGGTCGCTGACATCGATATTGCGCCGGGCCAGTTCGGCAACCGCATGTCCAAACATCGGAGGCTGAGTGATTGATGAATGACCTTCACGCTTCCAGAAGTCACCGTGATGATTCGGGGAAAACTCGTAATCAACATGAGGCACAAATCCCTCGGCATTCTGCGTTCGGAAGAGGTGCGCAAGTTCGCGCCGCGCCCGATCGGGCTCGCCGAGGTCGGCCCAAGTGATGGCGTGGAAGCACGAGTCCCAGAGCCACTGGAACGGATAGACCTCGGCGTTGGGGACGGTGTAGCCCTCCGGTCGCCAGTTGGACTCGAGTACGGCCCGGGCCGAGGCCCGGACCAACTCGGGATCGGCCGGTAGCGTGAGTCCTTCGCCGTCGATCCCGTCGGTCACCCTCGTCCCCTTCTGGTGTCAATGTCCACGTGCGCTGTGCTTTCGTTCCGTCTCGGCGGTACCGATGGAGTGTCCATCGTGGCCGATACCTGGATCAACGCGCTGCATCGTGCCGGATTCGACGTACGAACCGTGGCCGGTGACGGAAATGCGGACATTCTCCTCCCCGACCTTGCGATCGGTCGATGGCCCGATGGAACTTTGGGGCTCCATGGCCCTGAAGCAGCAACCGAAGCAGACATCGCCCAAATTTGCGAAATCGTCTCAGCCGCTCTCGCCGATTGCGACCTCGTCGTTGTCGAGAACCTTGGCTCCATCCCCATGAACCTTCCTGCTGCGATCGCAGTAGCGCGGGCCCGCGAAGGCCGGCCAACTATTTGGCATCACCACGACCCGGCATGGCAGCGCGACCGGTACGCCGGCGTCATCGAACTGCCGCCCCGAGAAGCCGTTCCCAGTGGCCAGTGGCGTCATGTCACTATCAACGAACTCACCCGACAACAGTTCCTTGACCGGGGATTCACCGCTACGACCATCCTCAACGGATTCGATGTGCATGCTGAGCTAGGTGATCGCGAAAGCGAACGCCACCGTCTCGGCTTTGGCGTCGAAGAGTTGGTTCTTGTGCATCCGGTCCGGGCAATCGAACGCAAGAACGTTCCGCTTGCCATCGACATTGCACAACAACTCGGTGCGACGTACTGGATCACGGGTCCAGCCGAAGAGGGCTACACCGACACGCTCGAGTCGCTTCTTGAAAGCGCGCGCTCTGCGGGACTCAACGTTGGTCACGAGCCGTCGACCTCACTGGCCGACATGTATGCCGCCAGCGATGTTGTCGTCTTCCCCTCTACATGGGAAGGATTCGGCAACCCACCAATAGATGCCGCTATCCATCGTCGACCAGCAATTGTCGGCCACTATCGGGTCGCCGAGGAGCTTCGAGCGCTCGGATTCATGTGGTTCGACACTGACAACCTCGACGCGCTCAAGACGTGGATTTCCGCACCCGACGAATCATTGCTTGACCACAACTTTGAGGTCGTCTCGTCGTTTCTTTCCCTCGAAGTCATGCAGTCGGCACTGACCGACCTCCTCGATGAGGCAGGCTGGTTGCCGTGACCGAAAAGCCCGATTACTCGAACGACCCCGTGCGCATGCGCCGTGCACAGATCGCACATGCCGCTTCACTGGCCCAGCGAATTGGGTATCTGCTCTTTGCCATAGCTGTCGTGATCTTCTTCATCGGATTCTTTGGCGGTTTCACCGGCGGACTCGTGACAGCAAACGTTGTCCTAATGGCAGTCGGTTCCGCGCTGCTCGCGCCAGCAATCGTTGCCGGTTACGCCGTGAAAGCGGCCGAACGCGATGATCTCGAGAACGGCCGTTAATCGACGATTAGTTCGGTGAAAGCCCGCGCAGGCCTGACCACGCAAGACCAGCGACCTGCACTGCGAGTTCGTCGGCGTCAAGATCGATTTCCTTTTCGAGCCAACGACGGCACGTGCTTTCGCCTAGCCCAACGATTCCGTAGGCCAAGAGGCGACGACGACCGGGCTCGAGACCTTCGGCAACGATGAATTCGGCAACGGTGTCGGCCATTTGCCGCTGCACCTTCGCCGCTTGTTCTGCAAACTCGGGGTCACGGCGCACTTCGCTGTCGAACAACACCGTGAATCCATCACGATTGGTGTCGACCCAGTTGAACCAGGCTGCGAAACCGGCTTCGACCTGAGCCCGAGGACCAACAGTGGCCGATGATGCGACTGCATCGCGCACCGCCAAACGCAAACGACTGGCAACATCGGCCAACAACTCAAGGAACATTTCGCGCTTTGACGCAAAGTGTTGGTAGAGCACCGGCTTCGTGACGCCGGCTGCATCAGCGATGTCGTTCATCGCTGCATCTCGGTATCCCAGGCGCGCAAACGTCGCCAGCGCTGTATCGAGCAGCTGCTGACGACGTTCAGACGCCGGAAGTCGAGAACTCACGATGAACGACCCGCTGTCGCTGGGCCTCAGAGACCCGACTTCTCAAGGATGTGCACACCACAAGCCGAACCGAGGCCGATGACGTGTGCAAGTCCAACCTTTGCGCCTTCAATCTGACGAGCGCCCGCTTCACCACGAAGGTGGTAACAGATCTCCCAGATGTTGGCGATGCCAGTTGCGGCGATGGGATGACCCTTCGATTCAAGGCCACCAGAAACATTCACTGGGGTCTTGCCGTCACGCGTGGTTGCGCCTGACAAGAAGAAGTCAACAGCATTGCCCTCGCCGCAGAGCATGAGATTGTCGTAGTGCACGAGTTCAGCAGTTGCGAAGCAGTCATGAAGTTCGACGAGGTCGAGATCCTCCGGACCAATGCCAGCAAGCTCGTAGGCCTGCTTTGCTGCTGCACGAGTCAGCGTGTTGACGTCGGGAAGGATCTGGCATGCCTCTTGGTACGGATCGCTCGTAAGAATCGATGCCGAAACCTTGACGGCGCGCTTTTGCTGTTCCTTTGACAACGTGCGGAGCTTCTCGCCTGAAACAACAACCGCTGCTGCAGCGCCATCGCTGTTTGCCGAGCACATTGCACGAGTATTCGGGTAGGCGATCATGGGCTCAGCCATGATCTGCTCGACTGACATGTCCTTCTGAATAGCCGCAAGCGGATTCATGGTGGAGTTGAAGTGGTTCTTGGCCGAAATGCCGGCGAAGAGTTCGAAATCAGCGCCGTCATACGGATGCTTGTGCAGGTATTCCATGCCGACCTGCGCGAACACGCCGGGCATCATGTCGGTGCCGAGCTTGCCTTCGAAACCAGACACTGCGCCGTAACGACCAGCCGGTGTCCATTCGTCAGATGCCGCGCTGGCAAAACCGGCACCGAGCATTCCTGCACCCGAAAGCTTTTCGACGCCAACGGCAAGACCCATATCGCATTCGCCCGCCTTGATCGCCATGATCACGGTACGAAGCGCGGTTGCACCAGTTGCACACGCATTCGCAACGTTGAACACCGGGATGCCGGTCTGACCAATCTGCTTCTGCAATTGCTGACCGATACCTGCCGCAGCACCCATGAGGTTGCCGGCAGCGAGGATGCCCATGTCCTTGATCGTGACGCCACCGTCGGCGAGCGCAGCGAGCGCAGCCTCGGAAGCAAGATCGACAACGTCCTTGTCCGGATGCTTTCCGAACTTGGTCATGTTGATGCCGAGAATCCAAATGTCATCGTTTGCCATTGTCAGTCCCCTCAGTTGACCGGCTCGAAGCCGTAGTTGATGGCCTCGGTGCCTGCGGTATCGGCGCCGATGGAATAGGTAGTGAGTCGAACCTTCTGTCCGAGCGCAATGTTTGCGGCCTCGGCAGGAGTGTTGATGAGCTGACCGCGAACGCTTGTGCCGCCAAGATCAACGACTACAGGGACGTAGTTGTCAGCCCCCGGGATGAACGCAGTGACGATCGTGAAAGAACGAATCTCGCCTTCGGTAGCGATATCGGTCTTCTTGAACGATGTACCGCCACACGATGCGCACGCATTGCGTCGGTCGAAGAACTTTGCACCGCAGTCGGTGCACTCATTGGCAACTAGGTGCGGAGAATCTCCGAGCACCAGATAGTCGACCATTGGAATTTGCTGTGCCACTGCTCCCCCTTCACAGCGCCGGTGCGCCGATGTCTGGACTGGCGAATCGTACGGCAGTCCAGACAGAACCCTGACAATGGCAGAATAACTACCCATCTCATCTGCTACTTTTTGCCGATGAAGTCGGTCCCTGAAATCAGCCGCCGTCGGGCCCTGAGCCTTGGAGCAGGCCTTTTCGGGGTGCTGGCGCTGACCCCCAGTTCGCTGGCCAGTGCGACGGTCTCGGGCTCGACGCAACCCTTCGATGGCGGGTTCGCTGGCTATTGGCATCCACCTGCGAACCCCTACAACGAAGACAACCTCGGCGGGCCAAGCGTTGGTGGCTCGACGAATCTCATTACCAATGGATCATTTGAGGACGGAGCACCGGGGAATACCGCACCAGGTTGGACCTTCGTTCCCCCGCCGCCGCCGTGACACCGGATTCAGCGCTCATCAAGCGCTGGTCACCGGGGCACATTCTTGCTTCTGCGCTGTGCCTCCAAGCCATAGGTGAGTTCGGACAACACCTCTCCGACGCAGGTTTCATCAATCGGTTCGGGCGTCTTCAAATCGACGACGAGAGGAATCAGGCACTGGCTGATCTTGCCTTAGGCAAGTACGTCGACGTTGCGGCTGCATCGCGCTTCCTTGGCGGACCGCAGCCGGTTGCAGCGCTGCTTGAAACGGGAGCCGCAACCATCACCGAGGAACATCGCTTCTCACTCTCCTTCGAAGTGTTGTCGGACGGGAAAGCGATGGCGATTCTCCCCTTTCTCGATTCGGCCGATGACGTTCCGATCGACAGCGTCTATGCCGGCACCGACACATGGCTCTTACGTGATCAAGCCTGGAAATACGGGCTACACGGAAAGCGTGCGATTGATCTTGGGACCGGAACGGGTCTTGTCGCTGCGTTCCTCACTTCGCGATACGAAACAGTCGTTGCAACCGACATCAACCAACGAGCGACGCAGACTGCGCAACTCAGTCGCGAGCTTCTCCCTGAAACGGCAAAGTCTCGGATGCACGTTGTTGCGAATGACGTCGCCTCTGGAATTCACCCTGGAACCTTTGACTTTGTTTGTGTGAATGCGCCGTGGGTGCCGGCTCATCGAGCCGATGGGCGCATCTACTCGCAGGGCGGAGAAACTGGGTTCGAACTCCCGCGACGATTCATCCTCGAAGGCACCGAACTTCTTGCCCCCGACGGAACCTTCATCGGCCTCTGCGCGGAATTGACATTCCTCGATGGGAGCAATCCATTGCGTGATCTGATCGAAGACTTTGGACGCAGAGGATTCACGACACTCATCGAATCAACCCCCGCACCACATCCGTTTCATGCCGCCGCTAACGGAACCGCAGAAACGCTCCCCGGACTCGAATCGGCTCGTCACGTCACCGTCGTCATACATAGGACCTCTTGATGACTCCGAAAACTTTCACTTCAGCGCCAAGCATCCACACAGCTTCCTCACTCAAGTCCTCTCTCACGAACGTCTCGGAGTAGCGATGCAGATCTATGTCAAAACCCTCACGGGCAAAACCATCACTCTTGAAGTCGAGAGCTCAGACTCGATCGACGCCATCAAGGCGAAAATTCAAGACAAAGAGGGCATCCCGCCGGACCAACAGCGACTTATTTTCGCCGGGAAACAACTTGAAGATGGGCGAATTCTCGCCGATTACAACATCCAGAAGGAGTCAACCCTCCACCTAGTGCTCCGACTGAGCGGGGCCACTACCGGTGTCGTCACCTATCAAGAAGTCGGCGAATCGCCGCCCGACTTGAGCAGCGATGATCTTTCGCCTCAGAGCGACGCAAACGCGCAGCTCGCAATCCTCGCTCTCAATGCCACCATGACGCAGGGCGGTGTTTCGCTCGCACAAGGAACCTACGAGTTCTCGTTCTGGGCCAAAGGCGAACTTGATTGGGACTTCACTTTCTATGACACCAACGGAAACCTCATCGGAAGCTTCGGCAGCTCAACAACCGGAGCGCTACTCGGCCTTACCCAATTCAACGAACAATTCACCATCCCAACAGGCACCACAAGCAGTGATCTCACATTCGTTGCACGTTCAGACAGCGCGCTCATCGACCTCGTCAGCCTGACCGCAATCGAACTTTGCGAAACAACAGCAGAGACCGCAACCGGCAACGACCAAACGATCAATCCAAACTTCACCGGCTGAAGATCTTTAAGGAGCACCCGCGATGCAGATCTTCGTCAAGACGCTCACAGGCAAGATGATCACGCTTGATGTCGAACCCTCGGACGCGATCGAGAACGTGAAACAGAAGATCCAGGACAAAGAAGGAGTCCCGCCCGATCAGCAGAAGCTGATCTTCGGCGGTAGAGAACTTGAAGACGGGCGAACTCTGCAGGATTACAACATTCAGAAAGAGTCGACCCTTCAACTTGTTCTTCGCCTCCGACCCTCTACTGGGGTCGTCACCTATCAAGCGATGAATGAAACTCCCCCCGTTCTCACCGATGACGGGTTCTCTCCTCAGATTGACCCAAACGCGCAACTCGCATCTCTCGAACTCAATGCGACCATGACACAGGGTGACATCGAACTTTCACCGGGGACGTATGAGATTTCCTTCTGGGCCAAGGGCGAACTCGCCTGGAACTTCACTTTCTATGACACCAACGGAAACATCGTCGGAAGCTTCGGCAGCTCAACAACCGGAGCGCTGCTCGGTCTCACCCAATTCAACGAACAATTCACCGTCCCAACCGGCACCGCAACGAGCGACCTCTCATTTGCTGCGACCTCAACCAGCGCCCTTATCGACCTCGTCAACCTGACCGCAATTGACCTTTGCGAGACACCAGCAGAGACCACGATCGGCGACGACCAAACAATCAATCCGAAATTCACCGGTTAGCGCGCATTAGTCGCAGGACTGCGCAGCGGCAGCCCCAGTTCTCGCCGGACTACCCGAACCTGTGGAACGTGAGAACCTGTCGGCACGCAAGGGGGAACGATGAATCTGAAAGTTGCAGTGTGGGGAACCGGCGGCGTTGGTGCACATGCGGTACGAGCAATAGCCCGAAGGCCGGACCTTGATCTCGTAGGAGTCTGGGTGCACTCACCAGAAAAGGCTGGCGTCGATGCAGGGACACTCGTCGGTATTGATCCGCTTGGTGTGATTGCTACAAACGATGCAACGGCGATCCTTGCACTCGATATCGATTGCATCGTTTACACAGCCAGCGGCCCGTCACTCGATGCCGGCGCGCTTCCCGACTATGAACGATTCCTTAGCGATGGGATCAACGTCGTCACCGTCACAAGCCCTGCATTGGTGTACCCGCCGTCGTACCCCGAAAGAGCGCGCACGCGCCTCGAGGCTGCGACCCTCAATAGCGGTTCAACGCTGTATGCATCAGGCATCGAACCCGGATTCGCAGCAGATCAATTTCCGCTTGCGCTCCTCACCATGACCAGTTCGATTCGTTCGGTTCGCGTGCAGGAACTGTTCACCTACGACACCTATCCGGTGGAGTTCACGATGCGCGAAGTCTTTGGATTCGGAAAGCCCATGGACCATGCACCGATTATGGCGAGTACCGGCGCTCAACTCATGACATGGGGGCCGGTCGTGCAACTTGTTGCTGCCGGACTCGGTGTCGAACTTGATGAAATTCGTGAAACATGGTTTCAGGAGCCAACCCCCCGAGATCTTGACACTGCGTTCGGCCCTGTCGCTGCCGGGACGATTGGCGCTGTCAGATTCGAAACCATCGGCGTCGTAAATGGCCGAGACGCGATTGTGGTGGAGCACATCAATCGTTTGAAGATGGACCTCGTCCCCGAATGGCCGAGTGCGCCTCGAGATGGGACGTACAGAATCATCATCGATGGCGAACCAAGCCTCACCTGTGAATTACTCGTCGGCAGCGCCACTGATTACTACGAATCGGGAATGCTGGCGACAGCGATGCGGATCGTAAATGCAATTCCTTTCGTGGTCGACGCGGCACCCGGACTGGTCAGTTCCCTCGACCTCCCCCTCACCACACCTCGTAACTCATTCGACTGACACACTCTGTGGGTTCGCCCCCATCAACCCTGAGGTTCTCGTGACTCGCACCGCCATCACCAACGCAACGATCGTCACCGTCGACGCCAACGACACCGTGATCGATGGCGGGACCATCGTCATCGATGGCGACGTGATCTCTGAAGTACTGCGCGCCGGCGCAAAGCCAGCATCAACTACCGATCACACGATCGACGCTGGTGGCGGAATCGTGATGCCGGGGCTCATCAACGCACATACACATCTCGCAATGACGGCATTCCGCGGCTTTGCTGACGACGTTGATCTGCAGGCCTTCCTCGGAAAACTCTTTCCGGCCGAGGCGAAGATCATGGCCGATCGCCATGTTCGCGTTGGTGTACGCGCTGCGTTCGCCGAGGCGATGCTTTCGGGCTGCACCGCAGCACTCGATATGTATTGGTACCCCGATGCCAGCATCGAAGAAGCAGCAAAGGCCGGCTTCCGACTGCAGACCGGACCAATCTTCATTGGATCGAACGGGCCCGACAACATTCCATTCGAACAACGACTTGCGAATGCGACCTCATCGAAGCCCCACCAGTGGATCCTCGCTCACGGCACCTACACGATGGATCCGACGCAACTTGGCGCGACGGGAGAACTCGCAGCAACTGAAGGCGCCCGCTTTCACATCCACGCTTCAGAGAATGCCGGTGAGGTCGCTGATGTTCAGAGCCGCTATGGGCGAACACCGGTTGAGCTACTCGACGAAAAGGGACTCCTTCGCTCCGGAACGGTTCTTGCGCATGCGGTCGTACTCACCGATGCAGAAATCGCGCGCCTCGCGGAAACACACACCGCCGTCGCCCATTGTCCAAGTTCGAATATGAAACTCGCATCGGGGTTCTGTCGCGTTCCTGAGTTGCTTGCTGCAGGCGTCACCGTGGGCCTCGGCACTGACGGCCCATCGTCGTCGAACGACCTCGACATGCTCGCTGCCATGCGCATCGCCGCTCTCATCCATAAAGGCAACCGCCTTGATCCCACAGTCCTGCCCGCCGCCGCCATTCTCCGAATGGCAACTATGGGATCAGCTGCAGCACTTGGGATCAATCAACTGGTCGGTTCTATTGAAGTCGGGAAGAAAGCCGACCTTGTCCGCCTTGACCCCTCCTCGCCTTCGCTCACACCGATCTACGACCCAATTTCAACCATCGTCTACGCCGCATCGCGCGCCGATGTCATCGACGTGTGGATTGACGGGCGGACCGTTGTCCAAAATCGGACCTGCACCACGCTCAATCTCGGCCAAGTCCTGAGCGACCTTCGCGCTGAAGGCCTCGCAATTTCTCAGTAATCGAGGTGCTTTCTGTCTCTTGGCCGCGGTCGCTACCGTTTCTCTCGCATGAGGGGACTGACTGACGAAACGACAAGCGTCGAACCTGACGCCAAACGGTTTGCTCACATCCCCGCGCTTGACGGGTTGCGGGGTCTCGCGGTTGTTGCAGTGGTGATGTATCACTTCGCCCCCGAAATCGTGCCGGCCGGCTTCCTCGGCGTCGACATCTTCCTCGTGCTTTCCGGATTTCTCATTACCTCGCTTGCGCTTGAAGAGGTTGACCACACGAAATCAATGTCAGCATCGGGGTTCTTCGCCAGACGCGCTCGCCGACTCCTTCCTGCCGCAATCGCAACCATCGTGGCCGTCGTCATCATTGCCAGAATCCTTGATCACGGGTCTGTGGACTCTTCGCTGCGAGGACACGCAGTTGCCTCACTTACCTACATCGCGAACTGGTGGTCAATCGCGCAACAAAACTCTTACCAAGCCGCGTTCGGCGCCGAATCACCGCTCAATCATTTCTGGTCACTTGCAGTCGAAGAACAGTTCTACCTGATGTTCCCTATCACCCTCATCGGAACAGTTGCTCTTCTACGGCGCCGCATCGGAGTACACCGCCTGACTCACATCGCACTCATCGGTGCGGTCGTGGGTGCAATTGCATCATGTGCACTCATGTGGATCTTGCGTACGCCTGGATCTGACCCATCACGTGTCTACCTTGGCACCGATACGCGTTCGCAAGCTCTCTTCGTTGGTATTGCCGTTGCCTGCATTATCCGCCTTTGGCCGGTGAATTCATTGAAGGCCGTGAACCGCACGACACTCACCACCGCAGCGCTTGTTGCGCTCGCCGCGTTGATCGGCATCGCAAGTACTGCCGACTTTCGTTCGGACTGGCTTTACACGGGGGGCTTTCTTGTCATAGCAATGGCCACAGGCATCGTCGTGCTCGCACTCAATGGTCATGATTCGTTCTTCACGAGGACGCTCAGTTTTCGCTGGTTACGAACACTCGGACTCGTCTCCTACGGGCTCTACCTCTGGCACTGGCCAATCAAAGTGTTTGTCACAGGAGACCGTCTTCACCTCAGCGACGATCAGGCCGGCCGCATCGAGCTCTTCGTCATTCGCATCGCGCTCACCGCAGTCGCTACCGCTCTGAGTTGGTACCTCATCGAGCAACCATTCCGTCGACAGAGGCCTGCATCGACCGAGAACACAACAACCAAACAGCCAAACCGCATTTACGGCGGACTCGGGGCGCTCGGCGCCACTGCGCTCGTCGTTGGAATCGTCTGGTTTGGTGCTGCGCCATCAGCACCGGCCCCAACTGATTTCTCCTCGAATGTTGCTCCTTCAACAGGAGCAGCCAAAAACGCCGACCCTCCCATTTCACTTCTGTGGTTTGGCGATTCAGTGGCGTGGACAATAGGCGGCGGAATTGTCGAATTCCCTTGGCCCACTGGCTACAACTCGCCGTTCGACCCCACCCGCATCATCATTTGGAATAAGGGAATCTCCGAGTGTTCATTGATGCAACAGCAAACAAAGTCCTTCGGAATCTTGCGCAGCGGTGGTGGGTCTTGCGTCGGCTGGGAAGCACAATGGCGCGACGCATCGGCTTCGTTTTCGCCTGACGCGATCGTGTGGTCGGGTGCCTTACGCGATACCTACGACGTACTTGTCGATGGAACTTGGATCGCCTTTGGTTCGCCCGAATGGATCGCCCTCTACAACGCAGAACTCGATAAAGCCGCTGCGATTGCCACCGAGAATGGCATGCCACTCATCATCGTTTCTCAGGCTGATCCGAGAGTCCTCCCCGACGAGAAACGCGAGGACAGCCTCACGGCTTCAAACATCGGAAAGTTCGCCCAGTTGCGCCAGATCCAACGTGAGTACGCGCTCGCTCATAGCGATACAACGGTGTCAATTGATCTCAATGAGCTGTTGTGCACAGGCGGACCTTGCGAAGAGCTCACGCCGAGTGGCAAAACCATTCGGATTGATCATCTGCACTACTCAACTGCCGGATCTGCCCATATCGCTCCGACCGTGACCACCGCTATCGAGAGCGCGTTGAAGCAGTGGTACGCGCAGCACACGAAGTGACGGCGCTCAATGCGCCCCATGGCTTGAGCGATTTACGGAATTCGCAAACCAGAGATATTGCGGCTGATCACCAGGCGCTGGATCTCTGAAGTTCCTTCGAAGATCGTGAAGATCTTGGCATCACGGTGCCAACGCTCGACGGGGTACTCGCGGGTATAGCCGTAGCCACCAAGAATCTGAATGGCCTGTTCGGTCACCCACACGGCAACTTCGCCGGCCTTGAGCTTCGACATTGACCCTTCGCCGGCCTTGAACTCCTTGCGAGTTGCGGCCATCCACGCGGCGCGATGCACGAGCAATCGGGCAGCGTCGATTTCCGTCTTCATGTCAGCCAACTTGAATGCGATTGATTGATTCATGATGATCGGACGACCAAAGGCCTGACGCTCTTTGGCGTATTCAAGTGAGTACTCGTAGGCCGCTCGAGCGACACCAAGCGCCTGCGCTCCAACAGCCGGGCGTGTGGCTTCGAACGTTGCCATTGCCGGCTGCTTCTGGCCGCTGCTTCCAGATTCGCGAGCACGAGCGAGTTTGTCGTCGAGTTTCTCTTTGCCGCCCAGCAAACAACGACCAGGAACACGAACATCCTCGAGCACAACTTCAGACGTATGCGAGGCCTTGATGCCGTGCTTCTTGTACTTCTGTCCCATTGACAAACCCTTGGTACCGGGAGGAACTACGAACGATGCTTGACCACGACCCTTAAGTTCCGGATCAACCGCAGCAACAACGACGTGGATATCGGCAATGCCACCGTTGGTGATCCACGCCTTTGTTCCGTTGAGCACCCATTCATCGGTCTTCTCGTCGTACACCGCACGCGTGCGCAACGAGGAAACATCGGAACCAGCGTCGGGTTCGCTCACGCAGAACGCACCAAGCTGCACCTTGTCAGCGGTGCCATAGCACTGCGGTACCCATTCCATGACCTGTTCGGGTGTTCCGTTGCCGCTAATGCCTGCGGCGGCAAGACCCGAACCAAAGATGGCAAGGCCGATACCAGCATCGC
The DNA here is from genome assembly GCA_005787345.1 of Actinomycetota bacterium. Taxonomy (GTDB): domain Bacteria; phylum Actinomycetota; class Acidimicrobiia; order Acidimicrobiales; family Acidimicrobilacustridaceae; genus Acidimicrobilacustris. Next base: position 6,936 of record SYBH01000164.1, on the reverse strand, counting down.
CCCAGAACAGTTCTTCAATGGCGAGAACGATGGAAAGACCAGTCGGGTCGGCAAGGTTTGCGGCCATGAACTCCCAGCCGTACAAACCGATGTTCGCTGCTTCTTGAACGATGGGCCACGGGAATTCTTCGCGCTCGTCCCACTCTTCAGCGGCGGGACGAATCACATCGGCTGCGAACGTGTGAACCCAATCGACCAGTGTTTGCTGATCTTCATTGAAGTCAAGGCTGTAATCGGACATTGGCGTTCCTCTCGGGGGGCCCGGTTGCATCCGGGGACGACGCGTGCGTCAGCAAAGTTACCCTGCGGTAACCGCCGATGCCGACTTGGGGCGACCGGGCACAAGGTTGAGGGCGAAAGCGGCCAATGCCGCACCCACCGCATACGGCCAACCCATGCCTGCCCATTGAAAGAGCGCCCCAGCGGCAAGGGGCCCGATGACTCGTCCGGCGCCTCCCGCCGATTGCTGCCAACCCAGCCAAACGCCCGTGTCACGCCCAGCCCGACCTGCCACTGCCGAGGAAAGGGTAGGAGTAAGTAGCCCCTGCCCGACCGTGAGCAGTAGCAGCGCGACCACTAGACCCGCCCAACCAAGATCAAACGCAAGAACAAAAAGGCCGAAACAGTTCGAGATCAAACCGAAACGAAGAGTTCGCGTTTCGCCCAATCGGCGCGTGACCGGACCAACGAGACCACCTTGCACACCAACGAGCACGACGCCGATACCTGCGAACACGGCCGCGGTTCCCGACAACCCGAGTCCGTACCGATTATTCGCCAACAATGAAAATGTCGCTTCGAAACCACTAAAGGCGACGATGCCAACAAACGCAATGACGATCAGGCGAATGATTTCCGCGCGTCGAGTCGGCGAGGTGTTATCGGCATGAGCGTGATGAAACACGCCGTGAGCTGGTTCAACAATCCCTGGTCCGTCGAGTGCCGGGGCTTCGGCGATGCTTTCCGCATCAGCGTCAGCTGCAGCAGATTCCGCCTCGCGCGCCGCAACGACTTCGGGTCGAGCGAGGGGATGTCCCGCTACTCCGTGCGCGGTTTCAGGAAGCCGCTTCAGCGCCACAAGCGCATTGATCGCCGCAATCGCTGCCGCGACAAAGAATGGCGCTTTCGGATCGACAAGGGCGGCAAGGCTGCCGATGATGGGACCGGCAACAAAGCCAACGCCAAATGCTGCGCCAATAATGCCCATGTAGCGAGCACGCTGACGTGCCGGTGAAATGTCGGCCACAGCCGCTTGCGCGACCGACACCGACGCGCCCGATATGCCATCAATAATTCGACCAAGAAACAGAATCCACAACGCTCCGGCAAAACCCGTTACGAGCGAACCAACTGCCGTTCCGCACAACGACAGAATGATGATGGGCTTGCGACCAATACGGTCGCTCAATTTTCCCCACACCGGAGCGAACACGAGTTGTGCAAGAGAGAACGTTGCGGACAAAAGGCCGATAACTGCCGCACCGGCACCAAACCGTTCTGCATAGAGCGGAAGGATCGGCAACACAATGCCGAAACCAATGAGGTCAATTGCGACGGTTGTCCAAATGACCCAGAACCCGCGCGGGAACGGCTGACGTTCTTTCTTCTTTGCCATCAGGCGGGACGAACCTGGGTGCCGTCGGCGGTGTCCTCAACGAGCCAACCGGCGCCGGTGAGTTGATCGCGAATGGCGTCGGCAGCGGCCCAGTCCTTGGCGGCGCGGGCCTCGTCACGAGCACGAGCACGGTCGAGAATCTCGGCAGGAACTTCTTCGCCGCCAGCGTTGAGGACAAGCCCGACCGCGCGACAAATTTCAAAAGCCGCAGCTGCTAGCGGTGCCGCGGTTGTGGAATCGCCCGCATCAAGTGCCGTATTGGCTTGACCAACAAGACCAAATAACAACGCCACAGCAGCAGGTGTATCGAGATCGCTGTCCATAGCGACGCGGAACGCCTCAACCGATGCTGTATCGGGTTCGCCCGCTAGCCCAGCGGTTGTTGCACGACGAGCGAACGCGTCGAGTCGACGTAATGCCGCTGACGCGTCGTCGGTTGTTGCGCGGGTGACTTCAAGAGGTGTGCGGTAATGCGATCGAAGAACTAACAAGCGATACGCGCGCGGATCGGTGGATTCAACGAGATCGAGAAGATTGGTGAAATTACAGAGACTCTTCGACATCTTCTCGCCGCCGACTTCAACAAAGCCGTTGTGCATCCAATGCCGCGCAAACGTGCGACCGGACGCCAACGCCTGGGCGCGTTCGTTCTCGTGATGCGGAAAGGCGAGGTCTTGGCCTCCGCCATGAAGATCGAACCCTTCACCCAAAAGATCGAGTGACATCACGACACACTCGGTATGCCAACCCGGTCGACCTTCGCCCCACGGCGATGGCCACGAAGGTTCGCCCGGCTTGGTGAACTTCCAAAGCGCGAAATCAATCGGCGAATGCTTATGGTCTGCCACTTCGACGCGCGCGCCAGCTTGCAGCGATTCGATCGATTGACGGGCAAGCAATCCGTAGTCAGAAACAGCAGCCGGGGTGAAGTACACGCCGTCGTCGGAAACGTAGGCAACATCGCGAGCGATCAGGTCGGCAATGAGTTCAACCATTTGATCGACATAGGCAGTGGCATGCGGGTCGGAGGTTGGACGCTCGACGCCGATGGCCTCCATGGCCTTCCACCACACCTGCTCACACTTCTGCGCGATATCGGACCACTCTCGACCTTCGTCGTTCGCCCGCTTGATGATCTTGTCGTCGATGTCAGTGATATTCGAGACGTAATTGACCTCAAGGCCAGTCCAGGTGAGATAGCGGCGCAGAACGTCGAACACGAGTGAGAAGCGACCATGACCCAAATGGGGCGGCCCGTAGACCGTTGGCCCGCACACGTACATCGAGACCTTCCCCGGTTCACGGGGTTCGAAGGGCACAACCTTGCCCTGAGCGGTATCGAAGAGGTGCAGCACGACTGGCAACGCTACCTGTCCCCACACCCCCTCCTGCGAGTCCTCACGTGAGTCGAACAGGCAGGGCGAACTAGCGTGATCGGGTCATGACATCGGCCACCCCCACCCCGCGAAGCAGTTGGACCGTCCCCCAAAAGCCCGACCTTGAGGGCCTTGAGGCCCGCTGGGGCGCGACCTGGGACGCCGACGGCACCTATTCCTTCGATCGCACCGCCACCCGAGATGGCGTGTACTCGATCGATACTCCTCCCCCGACCGTCAGTGGCTCGCTCCACGTGGGCCATGTCTTCAGTTACACCCACACCGACACCATCGCCCGCTACCAGCGCATGCGTGGCAAATCGGTCTTCTATCCAATGGGATGGGATGACAACGGCTTGCCCACCGAACGGCGGGTACAGAACTACTACGGCGTGCAGTGCGATCCCTCGCTCCCGTACGACCCCAGCTTTACAACTCCGACACCAATGTCTGATCGCCCAAAGGAAGACCAGAAGAAACTTCCGGCGCAGATCAGCCGCCGCAACTTCATCGAGTTGTGCAACACGCTCACCGCTGAAGACGAAAAAGCATTTGAAGAGCTCTTCCGTACGCTCGGACTTTCGGTCGACTGGTCGCTCACCTACGCGACCATCGACGACCGCTGTCGTCGCGTTGCCCAGCGCGCGTTCCTTCGTAACCTTGCGCGCGACGAGGCGTACCAAGCAGAAGCTCCAGTGTTGTGGGATGTCGACTTCCGTTGTGCAGTTGCTCAAGCCGAACTTGAAGACCGCGAAATGCCAGGCGCTTATCACCGCCTACCATTCGTGCGCACCGACAACGGTGAACCGATCTACATCGAAACAACTCGTCCTGAACTTCTCGGCGCCTGTGTTGCGCTCGTTGCCCACCCCGACGATGAGCGTTACAAACCACTCTTTGGTTCAACTGTTCGAACGCCCCTGTTTGGTGTCGAAGTTGAAATCAAGCCACACGAATTAGCCGATCCCGAAAAGGGATCTGGCATCGCGATGATCTGTACCTTCGGTGACCTCACCGACGTCATTTGGTGGCGTGAACTCCAACTCGAGACTCGTTCGATTATCAGTGTCGATGGCCGCATTCAGTCTGAAGCACCGGAATGGATCGTGGCCGCAGGCGAGAGTGCAATCGCTGCTTACGGCGAACTCGCTGGCAAAACGATCAAGCAGGCCCAGGTCCGGATCGTCGACCTGTTACGCGACGCCAACCAACTCGATGGCGAACCGAAGCTCATTACTCATCCTGTGAAGTTCTTCGAAAAGGGCGATCGCCCTCTCGAAATTCTCACTAGCCGCCAGTGGTACTTGCGTAATGGTGGCCGTGATCTCCCATTGCGCGAAGCCCTGCTCGAACGGGGCAAAGAACTCCATTGGCATCCACCGCATATGCGCGTTCGTTATGAGAACTGGGTGAACGGTCTCAATGGTGACTGGCTTGTCAGCCGTCAGCGTTTCTTTGGCGTGTCGTTCCCGATTTGGTATCCGCTCGACGACGATGGTTCGCCCATTCACGATCAGCCCATCACCGCAGACGAATCAGCGCTTCCTGTCGACCCCGCTACCGACACTCCTGCGGGTTACACAGAAACTCAGCGCGATGTTCCCGGTGGGTTCACCGGCGATCCCGATGTCATGGACACATGGGCAACCTCGTCGCTCACTCCGCAGATTGCGACCGGATGGGGCGAAGACGACGACTTGTTCGCTCGTACCTTCCCGATGGACATGCGCCCCCAAGCACACGAGATCATTCGTACCTGGCTGTTTTCCACCACCGTTCGTTCGCATCTCGAACACAACTCGATTCCGTGGCGCAATGCCAGCATCTCAGGCTGGGTACTCGACCCCGATCGCAAAAAGATGTCGAAGTCGAAGGGCAATGTTGTCACTCCCCTTCATCTTCTTGAGCAATACGGTTCTGACGCCGTTCGCTACTGGGCAGCAAGCGCGCGTCCCGGCACCGACACCGCCTTCGACGAAGGCCAGATGAAAATTGGCCGCCGCCTTGGCATCAAATTGCTGAACGCCAGTCGTTTCGCTCTTGGCCTTGGTTCTGAAGATGGCGTTGCCGAGATTCATGATCCGTCAGCAATCACCGAACCACTCGACCGAGCCATGCTCGCTGATCTTGCCGCACTTGTTGACGATGCAACCACCGCGTTCGATGGTTATGACTACGCCCGAGCCCTCGAGCGTACCGAGGCGTTCTTCTGGCAGTTCTGCGATCAGTACCTCGAACTCGTGAAAACCCGCGCCTACGGAAGTCGTGGCGACGACGCCGCCCGCTCGGCCCAAGCTGCATTGCAACTCACACTTTCAACGCTGCTTCGCTTGTTCGCACCGTTCCTTCCCTTCGTTACCGAAGAGGTGTGGTCCTGGTGGCAAAGCGGGTCAGTGCACCGTGCTCCGTGGCCCAACGCATCACAACTTCGCGATGCGGCCGCCGATGGCAATCCGCTCGCTTATGCAATGGGAGCGGAAATTCTCAGTGCAGCACGTCGCGCCAAAACCGAATCGAAGCGTTCGCTCAAGTGGCCTGTCGACGTCATTGACGTCACCGACACGACCCCGCGCACCGAGGCGTTCCAAAGCGTTCTTGAAGATGTTCGTGAAGCGGCGAACGCAACGTCAGTCAGCGTCGCCGTCGGCGCTGAAGCCAGCGTCGCCGTGACCCTCGCTAACGATCCCGACGCCGGCTGACGACGGCATATTCGCCTTGGCTGCTGCCGTCGGCGGCGGCGCCTTTGGTGGTGGCGTTTCGGTGAGCACTACTTGGGTCGGCGAACCGGCATAGGCAAACGAGATGCCTCGTTCGTCGAAGGTTTCCTTCATTCGCGCGCGCAACTCCCGTAACACACCAAACTGCGCCGCGGGTTCGGTTTTAATAACCATACGGACGTGCACACCGTCGGCATCGAATTCCTGGATGCCCCAGATCTCGGCGCGCTCCATGATCTTTGCTGACCATTCCGGATCGGCCTGAATGGTGTCGGCAACTTCTTGCATGACATTACTGACCGCCGAAATATCGGCGTCATACGGCAGCACCACGTCGATGAGCGCGCGCGCCCATTCTTGGCTCTTATTCGCAACCTTCACGATCTGACCGTTGGCGACGTGCCACATCGTTCCCTCTGGATCACGGATGTGCGTCGCCCGCAGTGTGATCCGTTCGACAACACCCTTAGCGCCGCCACCGACATCAATGGTGTCGCCAACGCCGAATTGATCTTCAGCGACGATAAAGAAACCACTGATGAAGTCGCGCACCATGGTTTGGGTTCCAAAACCCAACGCCACGCCGACGATGCCGGCCGTGGCCAACAGCGGTCCGAGACTTATGCCCAACACTTCAAGGGTGAAGAAAAGCGCGAGGAACCACACGAACGCGGTTCCGATGGAACGAAAGACTGCGGTAAGAGTTTCGAGTCTTGCTTGCGTTCGCACCGAGGTATCTCCCGATGCAAGGAGTACTTCCGATGTGCGACGACGCAGTTTGCCCTTGCGGCTGTGCTTTTTTTCTGAACTGCCGGCAAACAACTGGTCCATTGATCTCGAAATCATTCGCCGCACGATCATTGCAACGATCCCTGCAACGACAACAACGAGCAGAATTGAAAGCGGCTTGGCGATAAACCACTCCGCCGCGTGGGCCCACCGCTTAGAACCTGTCCATTCAAAAACACGCTCGCAGAACCATCCGGTGTTCTCTCCGCACGCGGCCTCAAGCGCGGCGGGATCGGTTGCGGCGAGGACCAGAGAATCAATCACGACTGATGACGGTACGCGAAACGGGACCCCGATAGGGGTCCCGTTCGAGAATCAGGCACTGCGCAGGGATCAGGACGCCAGATTGGCGTTGACAAATTCCCAGTTGACGAGCTTGTCGAGAACAACCTCGATGAACTTGGCCCGTGCATTGCGGTAATCGATGTAGTAGGCATGT
>SYBH01000163.1 GCA_005787345.1 Actinomycetota bacterium | reverse complement strand
GACACAACGCAATCGCATCGCGGGCTTCAGTTCGAGCTGGGTCGACAATGCCAACAAGAAGTTCGAGTCGAAGGTCGCTGATCCAGCTTTCAGGATTGGTCACCGTGCCGTTGGCGTCGATGATCTGCGAAGCGGGAACGCGGCGTGTGGCCACAGCAAGAACCCGCATGCCCTGCGAAGCAAGCCCATCGTTATCGGAGCGACGGAACCCACGCGCTGTGGCATCGAGCACTTGTTCCGAACCATCGGGTTCAGAGAAGGTGGTCGACATTCCAAGGACAACATCGGGTGCGCCCTTTACGCAGATCAGGACATCGCCGTTCGGCGAGTTCGGATCGGCCAGGTGGAACGTGGCCATGAACTTGGTGGCTGAATCGAACGGGACCTCGGCGAGACGCGGGCGGAGCGCGCGTTCCGTTGGCGCATCGAGTCCAGCCTTTGCTGCCATGACAACAAGAGCTGCTTCGGTTGGATCACCGATGATTCCCGGACCATCAGGTGCATGCGGCACAAGAACGGCGTCGGAACACAGCGCTGCCGGCAGAAGTGCATCGGTGGAAAATTCCGGCGTGACGACACGACCACCCGAAGAGGTGATGGTTCCTTCGGTGCCGTATCCCCCGCCATCTACCAACCAGACCTCGCCGCCACGAAACGCTTCACGGGCGGTCATCTGATTCAGCGTGAGTGTGCCGGTTTTGTCGGAACAAATAACCGATGTTGATCCGAGTGTCTCGACTGAGTGCAAACGCTTCACGATGGCGTTCTGCTTCGCCATCTTCGAGATACCAATTGCCAGGGTGACCGTAACGACGGCAGGAAGACCTTCAGGAATGGCTGCAACCGCGAGGGCCACGGCACCAAGAAGGGCGTCTTTGAAATTCTGTTCAATGATCCATTGGATAATGAACACGATGAATGCCGCTGCTCCGGCGATCATCGCCAGAGTTTTGCTGAGCGAATCGAGTTGACGTTCGAGCGGGGTCTTCGATGGTTTCGCGGAGACAAGCATCTCGGCGACCTTGCCCATTTCGGTGGCCATGCCAGTGCTAGTCACAACAACTTCGGCTCGGCCACGACTAACAGTGGTGTTCATAAACACCATGCCAAGGCGATCGCCAATTGGCGAACCTGCAGATGTCAGCGCATCGGCGCGCTTTTCAACGGGAACGGATTCACCCGTCAGGCTCGATTCATCGACAGACAAATTCGCTGCGAGCAGCAATCGGCCGTCGGCTGGTACTCGATCGCCGGCCTCAAGCAAGACGATGTCGCCAGGAACGAGTTCATCGATCGCCACTTCGTCAGTGACGCCATTGCGACGCACCCGAACCTGAGTGACCAGCATGCGCTCAAGGGCTGCCAGCGCATTCGATGCCTTCGCCTCTTGGGCAAAGCCCATGATGGCGTTGATGATGAGAACCACGAAGATGATGACGAGATCTTTGATGTCACCCAACAAGCCAGCGATCAGACCAGCACCGGCCAAGACGTAAACAATTCCGGCACGGAACTGATCAATGAACACCAGCCACTTTGAGCGACGAGGTGGTTCGGTCAGCCGGTTGGATCCGTGAAGCGCGCGCCGATCGGCAACTTCTGCATGAGAGAGCCCTGTGCTGGCGTTGATCGCAAGGCGCTGCACAACTTCGTCGCTGGGGAGCGTGCACCAGTCATCGTGTTGCTGTTGGGTCGAATGAAGGGTCACCAAGGGTCTCCGGTCATGTCATATAGACGATTGGGGAACCGTGAATGGTTCGCCGACCGGAGGTCTCTCCCGCTCCTCCGCTTTCGAAGATCCGAGGACCGACGAGTTTGTTGCGAATGAACCAGCGGCACCGGGAGCTCGGGCTCGAAAGCCGTTGCGCCGTGATGACGACACCGCTGCGATGGGATACTCCCCTCACTGGTTGGACAGTATGGCCGCAAATCGCGGCGATTCATAGTCGGGTCTCCCCGACCACAACGGAGAGGGAATCAGCCGACGAGGACTTTGCGGACTGCGTCTTCGCATTCGGCCACAGCCAGTACCAGGACCTCGTCACCAGCGCCGAGTGTGACGTCGCCTCGGGGGAAGATGACCTTGCTGTCGCGCACTACCGCAACGATCGTGGACTCTCGAGGAAGACCGAGGTTGGCGATCGAGATGCCGTTGGCAGGTGATGACTCGGCGAGACGAATTTCGGAAAGGCGCGCTGCGTCGTTTTCGAACGTCATGATACGAACGAGCGAGCCAACCGTGACCGCTTCTTCAACGAGTGCGGTGAGCAAGTGCGGAGTCGACACTGAAACGTCGACGCCCCAACTCGCGTTGAACATCCACTCATTCGAAGGGTTGTTCACTCGAGCAACAACACGAGGCACGCTGAATTCCTGCTTGGCAAGCAGCGAGATAACCAAGTTGTCTTCGTCATCACCGGTTACGGCAACAACAACGTCGGCGCGATCGGGTTCAGCCTTTGCGAACTCGGAAACTTCACAACCATCGACTGCCAGCCACTCCACGCCTGCGGGTTCACCGTCGGCTTGCGCCTGAGCAACACGAGCGGGATCAACTTCGACAATCAGAACTTCGTGACCTGCTTGCTGGAGTTCGGTGGCGATGTAGGTGCCAACGTTTCCACCACCTGCGATGACGACGCGCATCAGTGATGACCTCCTTGAGTCGGTGCCGACGCAAGATGGCGATCGAACTCTCCGATGTGATCTCCGTCGATAGCGACCCAGACAATGTCGCCCTCTTGAGCGAGCAATGCTGCGCTCACCAACTGTGCGACTCCGAGGCGCGTGAGCGCGACAACCCTTGATCGCCCTTCGGACTCGAGTTCGACGAGCGGACGCCCGGCCCAGGAAACGGGGACTACCCGTTCGACGAGACAAACGCGAGCACTGGGGTCGACCCACTCGACACCATCGGTATCAGGTTGGATTCGACGAAGGACACGCTCGATCGCCCACTGAACTGTGGCGACCGTGGAAATGCCAAGTCGTTCGTAAATCGCAGCGCGGCGCTGATCGTAAATACGAGCGACGACTCGATCGACGTGAAAGAACTCTCGGGCGGTACGCGCGATGAGGATGTTGGAGTTGTCGCCATTGGTAACGGCGGCAAGCGCATCGGCTCGTTCAATGCCAGCAGCACGAAGACGTGTTCGATCGAAGCCGACACCAACGATGGTGTCTCCGCTGAAGTTTTCCGGCAGCCGACGGAACGCCGTTGCCTTTCGGTCAATCACTGAAACGGTGTGACCTTGTTCGACCAATGTGGCGGCGAGGCCAGAACCGACTCGGCCGCATCCAACAACGACGACGTGCACTTCGCACCACCTCCAGGTGTCCCGGTGGACACCGCTAACGATCCTACGACCGCACAACGGCAACCGAAAGACGAGCCCACTCCGGTTCATATCCGATTCACATTGCGAAAACGCAAAGATTCGCAGACTCGGTTTGACCCCGGGCTCATCGATAGAAGTTTGGGGCGTCCGCGCGCCGCAGTCCTGAGTAGTTTGAGCAGCGACCACGGCTTCTCGAGGGAG
>SYBH01000162.1 GCA_005787345.1 Actinomycetota bacterium | reverse complement strand
CGCGGTTCATGGGGCCGGGATGCATGATCAGCGCGTGATCAGGGAGCAACTCGGCACGCTTTTCATTGAGACCGAACCTATTGCTGTATTCGCGGATGCTGGGGATAAGAGCTTCGGTCATGCGTTCGCGTTGCATGCGCAGCAAGTAGCAAACATCGACCGTTGGCAACACTGCGTCGATATCGGTGCTGATTTTGACTGGCCAACCCTCAAGGCTCGGTGGCAGCAGTGTTGGAGGTGCGACAAGTGTGACGTCAGCACCGAGAGCGGTAAACGCTGCAACGTTGCTGCGCGCAACTCGTGAGTGGCGAATATCGCCGACAATCGCAATGTGCTTGCCGGCAATATCGCCAAAGCGTTGGCGGATTGTGTAGCAATCCAGCAATGCCTGCGTGGGGTGTTCGTGCCAACCGTCGCCAGCATTGATCACTGCGCTGGTCGCCCACTGTGCAACCTGGCGAGGCACGCCCGCCGACGCATGCCGCACAACAATTGCGTCGACGCCCATTGCTTCGATGGTTTCGATGGTGTCGCGTAGCGATTCGCCCTTCTTGACCGAAGAAGTACTGACACTAAAGTTCATGGTGTCAGCCGAGAGCCGCTTCGCTGCAGTTTCAAAGCTAAGTCGGGTGCGAGTCGAGTCTTCGAAGAAGAGTGATACCACCGTGCGACCACGTAGCGCTGGCACCTTGGGAATGGTTCGTTCGCTGACTTCGACAAAGGAATCAGTGAGCGTCATAACTTCGTTGATACCCGCTGCTACTTCGGGGCCGAGGTCGGAGATCGAAAGAAGATTACGCATACGTCCATGTCGGGGGTTCGTGACTGGTCGGCTCACTTGACCATCTCCCCGAGGTCAACCCCGTCGGAGGTGACGTCGACTGCTTCGTCGCGCCGCGTGGGGAGGTTTTTGCCGACGAAGTCAGGCCGGATCGGTAGTTCTCGGTGACCACGGTCGACCATGACGGCAAGCTGCACTGCTCGGGCCCGGCCGTAGTCGGAAAGTGCATCGAGAGCGGCGCGAATCGTGCGGCCGGTGAAGAGCACATCGTCGACCAACACGACCGTGCGGCCATCGAGATCGCAGGGAATGTCGGTGACGGTTTCCGGCAGTACCGGGCGAAGACCAATGTCGTCTCGATAGAAGGCGACATCGAGGCATCCGAGGGGCACCTCAGAGCCATCAATGAGCTCAAGCGCTTGGCATAACCGCGCCGCAAGAGGGACTCCCCCAGTCTGCAGACCGATCACGACGACATCGTCGAGTCCTTGGTTGCGCTCAATGATTTCGTGGGCCATCCGTTTGGTGGCCCGCTGCATGTCATCAGCGCTCATGACCCGGGTCCGGGCAACAAAAACGCCCCCATAAGGGGGCGTCAAGCGTCGTTCGCGTTCAGCCACGTTCGTGGTCCTTCCTGTCCGTTCGGGCCTCACGGGACCCGCTTCACGGTCAGGGCGAGAGTATATCGCGAGTTAGCGAACCGCGCCTGCGACTGCTGAGAGCACGCCATTTACATAGCGGCTGCTGTCATCGGTGCTGTAGGACTTGGCCAGTTCGACCGCTTCAGAGATCACCACGGCAGTCGGAACATCGGGCCGGTGCATGAGCTCGTAGGTAGCTAAGCGCAGGATCGCTCGGTCGAGGGCCGGCATTCGATCGACGTCCCAATTACGGGCATGAGAAGCGATCACTGCGTCGAGGTCGTCTTGGTTCTCCCCCACCCCAACCACGAGTTGAGCAGCGAACTCGTCGGGGCCGACCGGCAACGACGCAAGAATGTCGGCGATAGCGTCGCCCTTCATCTCGGTTTCGTAAAGAAGGTGAAACGCGCGCTCGCGTGCGTCGTGTCGATTGGTTGCGTTACCGAGGTCGTCGCTCACGCCCGGGTCAGATATTCGCCGGTACGGGTGTCGACTTTGACCCGGTCGTTGGGTTCGACGAATAGCGGGACCTGAATCACAAGGCCGGTCTCGAGCGTTGCGGGCTTGCGGGCACCTGAAACACGATCACCCTGAATGCCAGGTTCGGTCTCGGCGATGTTGAGCTCGACGGCCGCAGGTAGTTCCACCCCCACGATTTCGTCGCCGTACATCTTGAGCACGGCTTCGCCGTTTTCCACGAGATAGTTCGAGGCATCGCCAAGCGATGACGGACCCACGTTGAGCTGGTCGTAGGTGGCGTTATCCATGAAGACGTACTCGTCGCCTGAGCGGTAGAGGAACTGCATCTCTCGCTTGTCGATCATTGCCCGCTCAACCTTTTCGCCGGCACGGAAGGTTCGCTCGACGACGGCGCCATTGCGGGCGTTCTTGAGCGTGGTGCGCACGAATGCGCCGCCCTTGCCCGGCTTCACATGCTGAAACTCGACGATTTCGAACAGCACGCCTTCGATGTCGAGGGCCATCCCGTTCTTGATGTCGTTGGTGGTGATGGTGGGCATAAGGGCCTTCCTGATCCGAGTCCGTGACGTGGGTCAGGGAGTCGGTGACTTCGTTGTGTGAGTGAGGGGTCGACACCCATCGGGGGTGACGACGACGCTGTCTTCCATTCGGACCCCGCCGTGCGCCGGGAGGTAAACACCCGGTTCGACGGTGACGACGTCGCCGATGCAGAGCGTATCAGCGCTTGTCCCGGCGACTCTCGGCGCCTCATGGATGTCGAGACCAACCCCGTGTCCGGTTCCATGGGTGAACGAATCGGCCCAACCCGCCTGGGCGATGACTGCACGGGCAGCAGCGTCAATATCGCTGGTAGCTACCCCTGGACCCACTGTCGCGACGCCGGCTTCATTGGCGGCGGTGACGACTTCGAGCATTCGCTTGCATGTGTCGTCGACCTCGCCGATTGCGACAGTACGAGTCATGTCGGAGCAGTACCCATCGACAATGCAGCCGAAATCGAGGACCACGAGGTCGCCTTCTTGAAGGCGCCGGTCGGTAGGGCGCGCATGAGGCATGGCTCCGTTGGGGCCAGAGGCGACGATTGTCTCGAAGCTTGTGCCTGAGGCGCCAAGACGCCGCATCTCCGAATCGAGCGCAAGCGCGAACTCGGATTCGGTGAGTCGTTCGAGGAGACTGGAACGCCGCTCGGCAAGCGCAGCATCGGCGATTGCCGCGGCAAGTTCCATTCGGGCCAACTCGGCGTCATCTTTGGAACGGCGAAGCGCTTCTACCAACCCCGTCGTTGCAATGATTTCACGGCCAGTAAACCAGTCGTCGGCATAGCGGCGTTGCACTGACCAGGTGATGTGGTCGGCTTCGAGGCCAATGCGCTTTGCGCCAGCAACCGTCGAGGCGATTGCTTCGCGTTGAGCAGTTGAAGTGATCTCGAGACGAGAGGGAGCGTTCGCCGCTGACAGTTGGTCGGCAGCCTGTTCGGTGTAGCGACCATCAGTCACCAATACCATGTCGTCGGAGGTAACAACTACAACGCCAGCGCTGCCGGTGAATCCTGTGAGATAGCGGATGTTGCTGGCCGCCGTGAGCAGCAGCGCATCGAGTCCCGCATCGGCCAGTGAAGCACGTAGCCGATCGATTCGATCAGCGACTTGCATCGGAGGGAGCGCGCGGAATCGATCCCCGATCGAAACTGCTGAGGAACCTGCAGCCACGTCGGTCACTTCAGCAGGGTTGCCACGGCGTCGACGGCGAGGCGGTAACCGTCGCCACCAAAGCCAGCGATGGTTCCAGTTGCCACCGGGGCAACCACCGAGGTCTTGCGCCATTCCTCGCGCGCTGCCGGGTTCGAAAGATGCAGTTCAATGATTGGGCCTTCGAATGCTGCAAGCGCGTCGTGAAGCGACCATGCGTAGTGAGTGAACGCACCTGGGTTGAAAATGATTGCTGCGCAACGACGACGCGCTCCATGGATGGCGTCGACGAGTTCGGACTCGGCGTTGGACTGCAAGTGCTCAATTGTGAGCCCATGCGCCGACGCGGCAGTGGTTGCTGTCGCAACATGGTCGGCCAAGGTTGCGGTGCCATAAATCTCGGGCTCTCGGTCGCCAAGAAGATTGAGGTTCACCCCAGAAAGCAACAGGACAATGGGAGCGTTCGACATCAGCGGTCTCCTTCGATTCGGATCGCATTGATTGAGTCTTCGATAATCGCAACGTCGACTCCGGTCACTGATTCAACTCCGTTGGGACCGTCGAGAACGAAGGTGATTCCATCAAGAGCTTTTTTGTCTCGACCCATAAGCGCAATGAGTTGAGAATTTTCAAGACCAATGGGAAGGGTGAGCGGCAAGTCATAGGCGCCTACGACACGGCGGTGTTCAGCGACACGATCGGCATCGATGCGGCCCAAACGCAAAGCCAGTTCCGCTGCGAAGATCAGGCCTATTGCGACTGCTTCACCGTGGCGGAGATCGTGATCGCCGGCGATTTCGATGGCATGAGCCAAGGTATGCCCATAGTTGAGCGTTGCGCGAGCGCCGCCCTCTCGTTCATCGCTTGCCACAACGGCAGCCTTGATAGCGACACATGCCGCGACCTGTTCGTCGATTGGCAATGCGTCGATGCCTTCACCACCGAGGAAGTGGTACTTCGCTATTTCGCCGAGTCCGCAGCGGTACTCACGCGGAGGCAACGTCGACAACAACCCGGTATCGCAGACAACTCCCGATGGCTGCCAATAGGCGCCAATCAGATTTTTGCCTTCAGGAATATTCACACCGGTCTTGCCGCCAATGGCTGCATCGACCTGGCCCACAAGCGTGGTTGACACGTGTACAACCGGAACGCCGCGGTGGTACGAGGCTGCGGCGTATCCGGCAGTATCGGTAACGATTCCTCCACCGACAGCAACGACGCAATCGGCGCGAGTCAGGCCCCACTGGGCAAATTGCCGACAAAGCGACTCGACGGTGGCCATTGATTTCGACTGTTCGCCATCGCCCATCGAGAACACCTTGTGTTCGCGTCCGGGATCGACCTCGATACCGAGACCTTCTTGGGTGACGATCGCGACACGCTTCGCCCGATCGGGAATCACTCGTGAAAGTTCAGAGCGAACGCCATCACCAACGAGAACTTCATAGGAACGATCAGCAAGGTGAACGGGAATAACAATCATTGAGCATCGACCTCGTTCACGCAGCGAACAATGGTTCCGACTACAGCGGCGATCGGCGCCGTGCAATCGACTGTGATGTCAGCAACTTCGCCATAGAGCGCTTCACGATCGGTTTCCATTTGCGTCAATGTTGCCCGGGGGTCGTTCGCAAGTGCGGGACGGTGGGTTCCGCGCGAGGTGCGGCCGACCAACACATCGACAGGCGCGCGCATCCAGACCACCGTGCCTGACTCGCGAAGGCGAGCTCGGGTCGAAGAATTCAGCACTGATCCTCCGGCGGCGGCGATCACTGATGGAGCGGGAGAAGCCAGTAGGTCGGCCATGACTTCGGCCTCGATGTCGCGAAACGCGGACTCGCCATCGGTCGCAAAAATCTCTGCGACAGCACGCCCAGTACGAGCGACGACCTCGTCGTCGGAATCAACAAATGGCCGAGAAAGTTCTTTGGCGACGCGACGCCCAACAGTGGATTTACCCACGCCCATCATCCCGATCAGCACAATGTGAGCCGGATGAGATGAGGCGGAGTTCACGGTTTGGGCGCGTCGGCGCCGTCGGCGAACGCCTGACCAGCGTCCCAATTGAGCGGAGTCGCCTCGGGATCAAGCGCCGAGTCGGTGTCGATACGCGCGGTTTGTTCACGAACTTGAGCGATGAACGTGTCGTGGTTTCGAACAAATTCTTGCAATGAATCGCCACCAAACTTGCGGAGGCATTCGCTGGCCAACACAAGTGCGGCCATTGCTTCGGCGACAACACCCATGGCCGGCACTGCGGTGACGTCAGTGCGTTCACGGAACGACACACCCGCTTCTTTGGTGGCTGTATCAACTGTGGCGAGCACTGGACGGTTGAGCGTGGCAAGCGGCTTCATTGCGACATGCGCAACAAGGACTTCACCAGTCGACATTCCACCCTCGATGCCACCAGCGTTCGCGCTGGTTCGGCGATAGGTCGAAGCGGCTTCGTCCCAGACGATGGGATCGTGCGCTTCGGAACCAGGCCGGCTAGCGACATCGAAACCGTCGCCTATTTCAACGCCCTTCACCGCTTGAATTGAAAGGAGCGCTTGAGCGAGAAGGCCGTCGAGACGACGATCCCAATGCACATGACTACCAAGACCGAGGGGAACGCCATGGGCAACGACTTCAACGACACCGCCGAGAGAGTCGCCCGCCTTCTGCGCGGCTTTGATCTCGGCAATCATCGAGGTTTCGGCAGCAGCATCGAGACAACGAACCTCGGAGTCGTCGACCGGCGCGAATCCGCCTGCTTCAGGCCGAGAGGTCGTCGACGCACGTACTGGGCCAAGGGCAATGACGTGAGAACCAACTTCGGTCCCCACATGAGAAAGGAGCGCTTTCGCAACCGCACCTGCGGCAACGCGGGCCGCGGTCTCGCGGGCCGACGCGCGCTCAAGAACATTTCGGGCGTCGTCGAACGCGTACTTCTGCATACCTGTGAGGTCAGCATGACCCGGACGCGGTGTGGTGAGTTTCTGAGAGGTTTGCCCGGGATGGGGCGACATCTCTTCGGTCCACTTTTTTTCCCACTCGCTATTGCCAATCTCGATGGCAACCGGAGATCCGAGGGTGACCCCATGACGAACGCCAGCAAGGATGGTGACCTCGTCAGCCTCAAACTTCATTCGGGGGCCACGACCAAAGCCGAGTCGGCGACGAGCCAGCTCATTTCCAATTTGGTCGACAGTGATGGGCAAACCAGACGGAAGCCCCTCGATAATGACGACGAGGGCCTTGCCATGGGATTCACCGGCGGTCAGATAACGAAGCACCAGACCAATCTACCGGCGGTTACTGCCCTCCCCCGAGCCAGTTTCCCCAAACGCTCGATTCAGCCCACGAGCGCGCGACTTGCCAGGACAGTCACGAACGTTCCCACCGCCAAAAACGGACCAAACGGGAACGGTTGGTTGCGTCCGCGGACAACGAGCAGAGCGATCCCTCCGAGAGCGCCGCACGCGAACCCGATAAGGAAAACCCACAACACAACGATGACCACGTCGAGAGACGACCCCGCTTGGAAACCGGCCATCAGCCCGAGGACTGCTGCGAACTTCACGTCCCCGAAACCCATGCCTTGGGGCGAGATCAAGTGGGCGATGAGTAGAACACCGAATGCGATGACGGCCCCGAGAACCGCGTAACGGGCTCGAGCGCTGTCCCCATCGCTCACCGACACGATGGCCACGAGGAGGAGTCCGATCGCCAGCGTGGGCAACACAACAACGTCAGGAAGTCGGTATTCGGTGAAATCGATGGCGCTCGCTAGAAGTAACGCTGCGAAGCCAGCGAGGTAAGCGAGGAGCTCAAGCCACGATGCATCTGCGAATCGCCATCCCAAGAGAACAAACGTGACAAGCGTGACAGACCCAAGCACGATCGTTCGTTGAGAAACTCGAGGACTCTCCGAAGGCTGAAAGAGCGGGCGTTCGGTAACGAAGGTCGCGGACAATCTTGAGATCAGAACACCGCATGGAAGAGCGAGAGCGATGCACACGAGAAGTCGGATCGTGTCCATCGCTGCACTCAGTCCAATTGGCTGGCCACAGAGGCCAGCATCACATCGATAGGAGCATCAACTCCGGTCCAGAGTTCGAACTGCACTGCGGCTTGGTGAGCGAGCATTGCGACACCATTGGCAACAGAAGCACCTTGGGCGCGCGCAGTTGCGATCAGCGGAGTCTCGAGAGGCTTGTAGACGATGTCGACCAAGATCTGACCTTCGTGCAGTATCGATGCATCGAAGGGAACATCAGTTGCTCCAGGGTCGCCCATACCGACAGAAGTCGCATTTACGACAAGGTCAGCGTCGGCGAGATCCGAATGTGCACCCTCGAGAGCGACAACCTCTCCACGATCGCCCGCAAGTGCCGCGGCGCGCTCAGCTCGGCCCAATGTGCGATTCACGACGACGATTTCAGACGCGCCTGCATCGGACAGAGCGAGGATGATTGCGCGAGCAGAACCACCAGCTCCTAGAACCACGCAACGCTTTCCGCTCGGATCAAAAGAAAACCCGTGCTGCAGCGAACGAATAAATCCTTCACCGTCGGTATTGTGGCCGGTGAGCAGTCCCCCGTGATTCACAATGCAATTCACCGCGCCGAGGCGCTCTGCTGTCGGCGACAGTTGATCGGCACATGCCGCGGCACTTTCTTTGTGCGGCATTGTGATGGACAGACCTGCGATACCCAGAGCGCGGACCCCAGCGAATGCATCCGGCAGTCCTGCTGAAGCTACTTCGAGAGCGACATAGCTCCAGTCGAGCCCAGCAGCCTCGAACGCAGCGTTCATCAGAGTTGGCGAAAGCGAATGACGAACGGGATCGCCAATGACTGCCGCTAATCGAGTGGCACCAGTTGGCGACATCAGAAAACCCCGCGAGCTTTCGCATCGGCCACGGCTCGGTTGAAGTCAGACAGGGTGTCGGTGAAGTAATGACGACCGTCTTTGTCAGTAAGCACATAGAACAGCCAATCACCTGGAGCGGGATTCAACGCAGCGTTTATTGAGTCTTGGCCCGGCGAATTGATCGGAGCTGGCGGAAGACCCTTCTTCAAACGCGTGTTATAGGGAGAATCGACCCTCAGGTCGGTGTTGGTGAGATTCGTCTTTCGCTGTTGAAGGGCATAGAGCACCGAAGCATCGATACCAAGTGTTTCGCCAACCGCGAGACGGTTATAAATCACTCGAGCGATCTTGGCTCGATCCTCGTCAACCTTCGCTTCCGACTCCACAAGTGACGCAACGATGAGCGCTTCATAGGGCGAGATGGACTTCGTTCCGGCGACTCCCTTCAGCTTGGCGGTTGCATCGGGAAGACCTTCGGCCTTAGAGACGCGATCGAACGCCGCGACCATCTGATCAATCAGCTTCTGAGCGTTCCCAACGTCTTGTTGCGCAATTTCATACGTTGCAGGAAAAAGGAACCCTTCGATGTTCGAAGAAACCGCAGGTTGCAACGCCGGATGTGTATTCGTCAATGCAGCATCAAGCGCTGCTGGATCCATCGTGGGGAACTTTTCGAGCGCGAGTTTCTTAAACTCCGAAACCCATAAGCCTTCACGAACAAGGAATGAAACCGTTGTCGGCGGAGGCGGACCCGCTTTCAGGATGTCGACGACCTCGCCCATGGGACTGTTCACGCGCAGACCCTCATACTTGCCGGCCTGAAAAGGATCGCCGCCCTTCCATTTGACGTACCACTCGAAAACCGTCGCGCTCGAAACAATCTTCTTCTCTGCAAGCGATGTCGCGATCTGTGAGGTCGTCGCGCCCTTTGCGATGCTGAATTCGACTTCTTCGCCCGGTGGACCTGGATCAATCTTGCCTCTGACCCAAAAGCCAGCGGCCGCAATAAAAAGTGCGATGACGATCAGCGGCACGCCGATGAGCAGTGCCCATCGACCGCCTCCGCCGCTTCCACTGCCACCTTTCACGGCGACGAAATCGCCGTCGCCGCCATTGTTTGCTGCAGTTGGAGAAGAAGCGGCTGCAGGCACAGACCGAGGTACCGGTGTCTCTGTCGATGACGAAGGCCTCGCCGGAGAAGGCGGCGCCGATGGAGCCTGCGGCGTTGAGGGCTCGAGCCCGAAAAGTTCGAACGGATCTGGTTGTTCGGGCACGGCTCGCTCTGTGTGTCGTAGTTAGGAATCGGATTGCGCAGCACGGCTGTCGAGCCAAGCCTGCAGCATCACCGCAGCGGCGACTTGATCGACCATTTGGCGCTGGGAACGTCCCGACACCTCACCCTCCTGAAGTAGGCGGGTGGCCGTCACCGTGGTGAGTCGCTCATCGTAGGGAACGACCGGCAGTGATGTCGCCGCGACCAGTTCTTCAATCTCAGAGCGCACCAATAGGGCTGCGGGCCCTTCCGAACCATCGAGCGAAAGGGGCAGGCCCACCACGAGGGTGTCGACCTCCCATTCGGCAGCAATGCCCAAGATTTTGCGGTGATCGGCCGAGCGGTCACCAGACCGTTGCACCGTTTCTATTGGGGACGCCACCGATCCGGACGAAAGCGCAATACCGATGCGCCGCTCGCCAAAATCGATGCCAAGGGCTCGCACTAGGAGCGCACCGCCGCCCGAACAAGTTCGAGGGCCTCGTCGAGTGCTTCGGGATCTTTGCCTCCGGCAACCGCCAGATCGGCGCTCTTACCGCCGCCACCTTTGACCTTCTTGGCCGCATCAGCGATGAGTTCGGATGCGTTAAGACCGGAGTCAGCAGCAACTGCAGCGACGATGGTGACGCCACCGCCTTCCGGTGCGGTACCGAGAACAACGGCCTTGATGCCGGCGCGGTCACGCACGGCAACAGCGAGGTCGCGAACTCCGTCGCGGTCGAGTCCGTCGACACGAGCGATGACAATGCCGTCGACGGCTTGTTCGGCGAGTTCACCAGAACGACCTGCAGCGGCCTCTCGTTCAAGGTCGCGGATTCGAGTGCGAAGGTCTTTCACTTCGGCAACACGGCGTTCGACGGCGTCGACGAGTTCGTCGGTGGCAACACCCATGGCATCGGCCGCGGCCTTGATGCGTCGCTCGTCCTCACGAAGTCGTTCAAGAGGACCCATGCCCGAAACTGCTTCGATTCGTCGAATGTTCGAACCGATAGAGGCTTCGCTGATGATCTTTACCGGGCCAATATCGCCAAGTGCTTTGACATGCGTACCGCCGCACAGCTCCGTTGAATGCGGGCCAGCTTCGAGAACCTTAACGACATCGCCGTACTTGTCACCAAAGAACGCAATGGCACCTATTTCTTCCGCTTTGTCTTTCGTCGTTTCGTAATGACGAGCTGGAGAGTTAGCGAGAATGTCAGCGGCAACGAGGTCTTCGATGGCGAAAATTTCATCGTCACTCAATGCTTCGTAGTGAGAGAAGTCGAAACGAAGACGGTCCGGACCAACAAGTGAACCTTGCTGTTTCACATGGTCGCCAAGTGTTTCACGCAATGCCCAGTGGAGAAGGTGCGTTGCGGTGTGATTGCGCTTGATGGCATCGCGACGTTCACCGTCGATAACCGCAGTCACGGTTTGACCCACTTCGATGTCGCCTTCAAGAACCTCAAAGCGGTGACGCACAACACCGGGCGCTCCGTAGACCGTTTCAACGATTCGAGCACGACCAGTCGGCGAGGTGATCACACCGGTGTCGCCAACCTGACCGCCCGATTCTGCATAAAACGGCGTGTGGTCGAGAACGATTGAATCATCAGTAACCGCAAGAACATTTGCATCGATGGCGTAGGAATCCTCGCCGAGGAAGTGTGTAGGACCGTGTTCCGCCGAAACGGTAGCGAATACTTCGACGCTTTCACCGCCCCCACCCTTACGGGCATCTTTGGCCCGTTGGCGCTGTTCGGCCATTTCGGTTGCGAAGCCGTCCTCGTCGACATCGTGGCCTCGCTCGAGCGCGATTTCGCGAGTGAGTTCGAGTGGGAAACCATGCGTATCGTGAAGAAGGAATGCGACAGAGCCGCCGATGGTTGCGCCTGGACCGAGACGATCGAGTTCTGTGTCGAGCAATGCCGTGCCGGATTTGAGCGTTGCCCGGAATCGTTCCTCTTCGCGGGCCACAACCGTGCGAACGAAATCTTGCTGCTTCACGAGATCGGGATAGGCCTCGCCCATTACTTCGACCGTCGTATCGACGAGCGTCGGAGTGACGAGATCAGCGACGTCAAGCAAGTACGCCTCGCGTACGGCGCGACGAATGATCCGGCGTAGCACATAGCCGCGACCTTCATGGGAGGGGAACACACCGTCGCTCACGAGGAAACTCATGGTGCGAGCGTGCTCAGCGAGAATCCGCAGCGAAATATCGGAACGCTCCCCCGCGCCGAGTCGGGTATTCGTGACTCGTTGCGCGGTTTCTACGAGCGGTGCAAGCACATCGGTTTCAAAAACAGAATCGACACCCTGGAGTACTCCGAGGATTCGTTCGAGACCAGCGCCGGTATCAATGTTCTTCTTTGGCAACTCGGTGTCGTGGCCATCGGTATCGCGAGCGAACTGCATAAACACGAGATTCCAGATTTCAAGGAACCGTTCGTCGCTACCCGATGCGGGCCCACCCTCGGGGCCATATGCCGCACCCTTGTCGACGTAAATCTCCGAGCAGGGACCGCACGGACCGGGGGGACCGCCGGGAGGGCCCCACCAGTTGTCGGCATCGAGGAATTGAATGCGGTCGGGATGCACACCGACCTCGTCGCGCCAAATATCGGCCGCTTCCTGGTCGGTCAGATGGCAGGTCACCCAAAGGAGTTCAGGATCGATCCCAAACAGGTTGGTGACCATGTCCCAAGCCATCGGGATGGCTTCGTGCTTGAAATAGGCGCCAAAGGAGAAATTGCCGAGCATTTCGAAGAACGAAAGGTGTCGGGCATCACGACCGACTTCTTCAAGATCGGAATCCTTACCGCCAGCTCGAACACACTTCTGCACCGTGGTGGCCCGATTGAACGGCGGTTGCTGCTCACCAAGGAAGTACGGCTTGAACGGCACCATGCCAGCAACGGTGAAAAGGAGGTCAGGATCATGTGGGATGAGGCTGGCCGAGGGAACAATCGTGTGGCCTCGGGCCTCGAAGAACGAGGTGAAGGCACGACGCAACTCGTTCGCAGTCATCGGATTCATGGTGAGATCAGCCTAATGACTGCCAACCGCGCTGACTGATTCAGTGTGTCGGTGCGGAACCTGATGGATCGTCTTTTTCCTGCGGCGCTGCTCCGGGATCGTCGAAGCTCAGTGGACCAATGATCCGAAAGCCTTCACCGTCGTCGATAAATCGAGCTTCAGGTGGCCGCGGCGGTAACGGTTTAAGAGTCTCGGAGTCGATCTTAAAGGTGACCCCGTTGCGGGCGCGTTGCCGGTTCGAGACAAGGAGTTCAATCGTCACCCCGACGATGAGCCCAACAACGATCACAAGGACGGCTATGGCCACACCAAACTATAACGCAGTCGAATAATTCTCGTGCGGTTCAGAGACAGGTGCTCGTTCCCATCGGTCTCAGGTCCGATCGGTGAGAACTGACTTCACTCCTGAGCGAGCAATACACCCCTGCTCCCGGCGCCGGGCGAGAATGCTCGCCCCAGCGCCGAGGAGAAGAAGAATCAGACCCAGGACCGCAAACGGCACGGCATCGTTCGAGCCCGTGTAGGGAAGGGTCGAACCGGGCGGAGTCGCCGGTTCATCGGGAACCACTACTGCCTCCGGGGTCACAGCGTCCGAGACCGACGGTGCTGCCGACCCGGCCGAGTTCGAGGCTGTCACCCGATAGAGGACAGCAACGCCGTTGGCGAGCGGAGCATCAGTCAACGTTGTGGCCGAAGTCGTTGCGACGATCTGCCAAGTGAGTCCCCCATCGAACGAACGCTCAACGAGATAGGTCACTGGACTGCCGCCATCGTTGGTCGATGGTGCCCATGCCACAGTCGCCGAGCCATCACCCGGGGTAACTGCCGGAATTCCCGCGGGACTCGGTGGATTCGCGGCGAACGCAACGACTTCAGTCCATGGACTATCGCCGACCACGGAATAGGACTGCACTCGGAACCAGTAACGCGTTCCTGGCTGCAAACCAGTCACTGTGAGCGAGGTTGCATCAACAAGACCGGAACCAGATGGCGACAGCAACCCTGTCACCACATATTTCGTGCCTATTGATGTCGCCAGAACTCCCGCGCCGGTTTGCTTGACGTCCGATTTCGTCGATGGCACCGAGAACGAACGGCTCGATGGAACAACGGCGAAGACGTCGGGCCCGAGTTGAATCGGGTCGGTCCACGTAGATCCATTCAGCGATTGTTCGAGTCGATAACCGACGATCGCCGTACCGCCGTCATCGACCGGCGGGGTCCATTGCACCGTCACCTGACCTGGAGCACTTTGCGTGGTCAGCGATGCCGGCACTGTGGGCGGGGCGACCGGCGCTGCCGTCACCCACACGCTTGCTGCACCAGTGCCAGCTGCGTTGATCGCACGAGCTCTGAACACATAGGCAATACCGTTCGTAAGGCCGGTCACCGTCACCGATGGCGTCGCGGATGTCGGGCCACTTAGCCACGTGCGCCCACCATCACGAGAAAGTTCAACGACATAGCTCGTGATGCTTGCGCCTCCGTTCGAAACCGGAGCCATCCAACTAAGCGATACCTGACCGTTTCCAGAGACCGACACCATGTCTGTCGGTGCCGAAGACGTCGTCACCGGCGTTGCCGAGACTGATGATGTGGCCGATGCACCAGCACCAATCATGTTCATCGCCGTCACACGGAATTGGTACGGCGTTCCGTTCGTGAGTCCGACGGCAAGGAAGTTCCGAGCGGTTACCGCAGACGCAACAATCGCCCAACTCGTTCCACCGTCTGATGAGATCTCGACTCGGTAAGAAGTGATTGATGCGCCGCCGTCGCTGGTCGGAGCCGACCACGACAAAGCGATTTGTCCATCACCAGACACCAACACAAGAGATGTCGGGGCTCCCGGTGCTGCCGCCGGAGTCGCTGTCACCGGTGCACTCGGCGCGCCGCTTCCTGCAGCGTTCACAGCGATGACTCGGAAGGCGTAGGCCGTTCCGTTCGTAAGACCCGACAACACAGCACCGGTAGTCGAAGTTGTCGTGGCTATTGCCCAAGTAAGACCACCATCAGTTGAACGTTCCACGATGTACGAGGTCACCGGCGCACCACCATCAGATGTTGGGACTGCCCAAACAAGTGCAGCAGTTCCATCCGAGGCAACAACGCTGAGATTGACCGGTGCTGTCGGCGGGGTACGAGGAGCAATCGCCCCTGAAAGCGACACCGACGAACCTGTGCCAGCAGCGTTGCGAGCCGAAATACGGAAGCGGTAGACCGACCCGTTCGCCAAACCGGACACGACTGCCGAGCGATCTGCAGTTGTCACCACGGTCTGCCACGAGATACCGCCATCGGTTGATTGCTCGACGATGTAACTCGATACCGACAAGCCTCCGTCGGTCGCCGGCGCAGCCCACACGATGGCCACTGAACCATCACCTGCAGTTGCAACCGGATTCAACGGCGCACCCGGAACAGTTGACGGAGTCACCGACGTTGCTGAACTCGCAACACCCTGACCGGCGACATTCACTGCACGCACACGGAATGCATACGTCGTTCCATTTGCGAGACCCGACACAACAAATGACGTTGTCGCTGTCGAACCGGCACCAGACCAGGTAAGGCCTCCGTCATTGGAGCGTTCCACGACGTAACCCGTAATCGTCGAACCGCCATCGGTTGACGGGGCCGTCCACGCAATGGTTGCGGATCCATTTCCGAGCGTCGCGCTCAAACTTGTCGGCGCGCCCGGAATCGAACGCGGTGTCACCGACGAAGTTGAAACTAGGAGTCCGGAGCCTGCGTTGTTCAACGCCGTAATGCGGAACTGCTCAGCCGTACCGTTGGTGAGCCCCGATACTTGGTAACTCGTGCCAACCACAGATGCGGCAAGAACGGTCCATCCACCTGCGCCAAGCGAACGCTCAATCCGGTATCCCGTAACGGGACTTCCGCCATCGTTTGTTGGCGCCGCCCAGGTAAGCATCACTGAGCTGTCTCCAGCGGTGGCGATCGCCCCTACCGGCTGTCCCGGCGCAGTAAGCGGCGTCGCAGTGACGACCGCAGACGATGCACCTGAGCCAGCAACGTTTGTTGCGCGGACGCGGAAGACATACACGCTTCCATTGGCCAATCCGGTCACCGTGGTCGTGAGCGCATTCACGGTTGTGATCGCAGTCCACGATGCACCACCGTCGAGAGAACGCTCAACGGTGTAACTCATCACCGAACTTCCGCCGTCGACGACAGGCGCGGTCCAGGTCAACACCACTGATCCGTCACCAACAGCGACGACCAGTGACGCAGGAGCACCAGGAACGGTACGAGGTGTCGCCGTGGTTACGCCGCTAACTGCACCCGCGCCAGCGCTATTGATCGCGCTCACCCGGAATGCGACAGGTGCACCATTGGAGAGCCCGGAAACAAGTGCGCTGGTGACTGCGCTACCGCTGTTTGCTGTCACCGTTGTCCACGTCACGCCATTGTCGATTGATTGTTCCACGCGGTAACCGATGATCTGCGTTCCACCCGAGGAGACCGGAGCCGTCCACGAGAGCGAAACCTGTGCGTCACCGGGAGTTGCGATGAGTGCTGCAGGTGCACCTGGCACTGCTCCAAAGTTCGGTGTTGCCGTCGACGACGCCGAGGACCCGACACCAGATGCGCTTCGAGCGCTCACTCGAACCGAAACCGGCGTGCCGTTCGTAAGGCCACCTGCGATAGCACTGAGTGCGAGCGAGCCTGAGCTCACCGTGGTCCACGTTGTGCCGTCCAGCGATGTCTCAACGATGTACTCAACCAGCGGAAGGCCACCAGTAGAAACTGGAGCAGTCCACGTTGCGACGACCTGACCGTTACCGGCGATCAATGCCAGGTTGGTCGGCGCTCCAGGCGATCCTGCCGGAGTCGCCGGAGCCAAAAGGCTCGGCAAACTCGAACCGGCGACGTTCGATGCCCGAACGCGGAATGCATATGGAGCACCATTCACGAGACCGGTAACGGTTGCAGTCGTTGTGAGACTCGTTGTTGCCACCGACCACGTCGTTCCGCCATCGAATGACATCTCAACGATGTATCCCGTCACCGACGCTCCACCGTTCTGCACAGGTACCGACCACGAGAGTTGCACCTGCGCGTCGCCGGCCACCGCAATCGGTGTACCCGGTCGACTCGGAACCGCTGAAGGAATTGCTGTTGCCGTTGCACTTGCGGCGCCAACTCCCGCAAAGGTGATCGCGCTCACCCGGACCGAGTAGCTACTGCCATTCGTGAGTCCGCCGATCACGGCTCCCGTTGCCGGTCCTGCGGTGTCAACCGCTACAACCCAGGTTGAACCATCAATTGAAGTTTCAATGCGGTAGCCACTGATTGCCGCTCCGCCGTTCGAGGAAGGTGCGGTCCATATAAGTGACAACTGCTGGTCAGCAGAATTCGCAACGAGGTTTGTCGGCGCAGAAGCCAGCCCACGCGGCTGCACAGCAACCGGCACGGAATTCACGCCAGCAGTACCAGCAGCGATTGCGGCAATACGGAACGCGTACGCGATTCCGTTCGTCAAACCAGAAACGGTTGCGCTTGTCGATGCGGTGCCAGTGTCGGCGATCGCAACTGTCCACGTACTTCCACCGTCAGTTGACGCTTCAATTTGATAGCCGTCGACCGGTACTCCACCAGAACTCAGCGGAGCAGTCCATGTCAGTGCGACCTGACCATCGCCGGGGGTGGCCGACGGGTTGGTAGGCGCACGGTCTGATCCGGTTGGCGGACCAAGCGGAAGCGCAATCGCGATATTCGAAGGAGTGGAACTGATTCCCGCAATGTTGATCGAACGGACTCGGAACCGAACTTCGGTTCCGTTCGTAAGTCCAACAATGCTGGTCATCAGTGCCGGATTGCCCGTATCGGCAATCACGGTCGTCCAAGTGACACCGCCGTTCGTTGTTTGTTCAACGGAGTATCCAACGATTGGAGCGCCGCCGATGGCAACCGGTGCGGCCCATGTCAACACGACCGCTGCATCAAGACCAACCGCAGTCACTGCGGTCGGTGCATCCGGAGCCCGCATCGGCAATATCGAAACCGGACCATCCGCCAAACCAACACCTGCAGCATTTGCAGCCGAGACTCGGAATGACACCGGAACACCATTCGTGAGACCGGAGACGATCGTCGAGGTTCCAGCGAACGTTCCAACAAGTGTCCATGCACCCCCACCAACAGACTTTTCGACGAGGTACCCAGTGATTGGAGTTCCTCCATTCGAGATTGGGGCGATCCAGTTCAACGACGCCTCTCCATCGCCCGCAGTTGCGGTGATTCCCGATGGCGCGCTTGGCGCTCCAGTGGGAACAGCAGAAACCGGATTCGCAGCGTTGGCATCAATCGCGTTCACTGCGCTGACCCGGAAGATGTAGGTCGAACCATTGGCGAGACCGTTCACCGTGGCCGAAAGACCAACGACTCCGCTCACCGCAGTTGTCCACGCCGATGCCGATGCAAGGCGATAGTCGACGGTGTAACCCGTCAGCGGCGAACCACCGTTCGAGACAGGTGCAAGCCACGACAACACAACCTGTGTATCTCCGGCCACAGCGGTTACGCCTGTCGGAGCACCCGGTCGTGCGGCAGGAACAGTAACAACAGGAGCCGATGCGGCACCCGAACCAACGGCGTTCACTGCCGAGACACGGAACCAATATGCGGTTCCGTTCGTGAGGTTCGAAATGGTCGCGCTGGTTCCAACGACGCCCGATGCAACCACGATCCAATTCAGCCCATCGAGCGAACGCTCAACGTTGTAGCTGGAGATCAGGGCACCGCCGTCAGATGTCGGAGCGTTCCACGTAAGCAACGCTGCGCCATCGCCAGGCATTGGCGTGATCGACACAACCGTGCCGGGGATAGTGGCAGGAGTGGAGGATGCAGCTGCCGATGCGGCACTGGCCCCCACTGCGTTCAGCGCTGACACCCGGAACACGTAACTGATGCCGTTTGTCAGACCGGTGATGACCGCAGCCGTCACTGACGTTCCCGTATTCGCGATAGCTGTCGTCCAGCTCGAACCCGACGTCGATGAAAGCTCGATGAAATAACCAGTGATCGATGAACCACCGGTGTTGGTCGGAGCCGACCATGTAAGCGAGACCGCCCCATCACTCGGCGTTGCCGCCAAAGCCGACGGAGCAACCGGGACTGATGCTGGCGTCGCTGAGGTCAAACTCGACGTTGCGCCGACACCGCCCGCGTTTCGGGCCGAAACACGGAACACATATGCCGTTCCGTTCGTGAGACCGGTGACTGCACGAGTCGTTGCCGTTGACGCGGTATCGACAACAACGACCGTCCAATTCAGGCCGCCGTTGCTCGATTGCTCAATGCGATAACCCGTCACCACGCTGCCTCCGTCCGATGTCGGAGCAGACCAACTAAGGACGACAGATGAGTCACCCGGACTTGCCGCAAGAGCGAGCGGACTCGAAGCCGACGTGAACGGAGTTGAAGCAATCGTCGACGAGACCGTTCCAACTCCAGCCGCATTGCGTGCACTGACACGGAATGTGTAGGCCGTGCCATTCGTAAGGCCGGTCACGAGTGCCGTTGTTGACGTCGTGCCGGTGTTGGCAGTGACTTCAGTCCAATTTGCTCCCGAGTCGGTCGAACGTTCGATGCGGTAGCCGGTGATCGGCGCTCCACCGTTCGAGGTTGGTGCTGTCCATGAAAGCGCAACCTGCGTATCGCTCGCGCTACCAGCCAAAGCAGTCGGAGCCGCAGGCGTGGTGAACGGTACCGATGTCACAACGGCGCTACGAACGCCGATGATCGTGCGCGAGGTCGGCACGTCGGTGGTGATCGCAGCGATGCGGAATGAATAGATCAGCCCGCTCGTCAAACCACTGACCGTTGCACTCGTAGTTGTCGATGCTGTGTCGGCAATCGCGGTAGTCCACGTCACTCCGCCGTCGGCAGACTGCTCGACGAGATAGCCAGTAATCGCGCGTCCACCTTCGAATGACGGCGCAGTCCAACTCAGAGCCACCGAACTTGCGGCAGCCACTGCCGTCACCGCGGTCGGTGATCCAGCGCTTGTAAACGGCACCGCCGATGTCGGCGACGAAGCTGCGCCAACACCACCAGCGGTACGGGCACTCACACGGAATGCATACGTCGTGCCGTTCGTGAGTCCGCCGATGACTGTCGACGTAGCGGTCGAGGCCGTATCGGCAATCAGCACTGTGAAGGCACCACCGCTCACCGAACGCTCGATCTGATAGCCCGAAATCGCAGCGCCACCTGCGTCCGTCGGCGCTGTCCAC
The DNA here is from genome assembly GCA_005787345.1 of Actinomycetota bacterium. Lineage (GTDB taxonomy): Bacteria > Actinomycetota > Acidimicrobiia > Acidimicrobiales > Acidimicrobilacustridaceae > Acidimicrobilacustris. Next base: position 36,551 of record SYBH01000162.1, on the reverse strand, counting down.
GAAAGGCTGACCTGACCATTATCTGGCGTTGCGATCAATGCAGTCGGCGTCGCTGCAGCACCGTATGGCGTTGCTGCGACCGAAGCGCCAGGAAGACCCGACCCTGCCGAGGTCAGTGCTGCAATTCGGAAGCCGTAGGTCGTTCCGTTGCTGAGACCCGTCAGAATCCGCGTTGTTGCCGTTGAGCCAGTGTCGGCAATAGCGATCGTCCATGTGACGCCACCATCAGAGGTCGTGTCGATGCGGTAACCGGTAATGGCCGATCCGCCGGTAGTCGCCGGTGCCGTCCACGAGAGCGAGACCTGTCCATCTCCGGCCACTGCCGCAAGTGCAGTCGGTGCAGTGGAAACGCCAGTCGGCATCGTCGTTACAACCGACGATGCAGTTCCGAGGCCGGCAGCGTTACGCGCCGATACTCGGAACTTGTACGACGTTCCATTCGCAAGTCCGGCGATGGTGACGCCAAGGCCACCGACTGAACCTGCGGCAACAGACCACGTCACACCGTTGTTACTCGACATCTCGACCGCATAGGAGCTAACGGTTGAACCGCCATCGGAAGACGGCGCGGTCCACGAAAGCGTGACTGACGTGTCGCCACCCGTCGCAACCAACGACGCCGGAGCACCCGGGACGGTAAGAGGTGTCGTCACAGTCGACGCACTCGGAATACCTGCCCCACCACTGTTGATCGCAGTGACACGGAAGAGGTACGAGGTTCCATTCGTGAGACCGGTTGCAATTGCTGTTGTTGCTGTTGAACCAGTGTTCGCGACGACCGAAGTCCAGGTCACACCAGCATCCGTCGAACGCTCAATGCGGTAACCGACGATTGCCGAGCCACCGGTTGAAGTGGGCGCTGTCCATGACAACGAAGCCTGTGCATTTCCGGGCGTAGCGACGAGCGCTGTCGGAGCACCGGCAAATCCGGCTGGGATTGCCGAGACAATCGCTGACACTGTCCCGAGGCCAGCTGCGTTGCGCGCAGTGACACGGAATCTGTAGGTCGTGCCGTTCGCGAGTCCACCGATGGTCGTTGACAATCCGTTCACGGTCGCCGCGGCGACTGTCCATGTCGTTCCACCGTTTGCGGACTGTTCCACCTGGTAACTCGTGACTAACGATCCACCATCAGTCGGAGGTGCAGTCCACGAAAGGGTGACTGCCGCATCAGAAGCAACTGCGGTTGGCGTCGCTGCAGTGCCGGGAATCGTGTACGGCGTCGCTGACGCGACCGCCGACGATGCGCCGAGTCCCCCCGCGTTTCGTGCTGAAACTCGGAACGCGTAGTTCGCTCCATTGGTAAGACCAGTCACCGTCGTGGTGAGGCCGACGACAGATGCGGCGGCCACAGTCCACGTTGCGCCGCCGTCGAGCGAACGTTCAACCTGATAACCGATAACGACCGAACCACCGTCGGCTGTCGGCGCTGTCCACGAAACCACGACCTGACCATTTGCAGGCGTGACACTGATTGATGCTGGCGCAGTCGGTGCGCCAACTGGCGTTGCTGATGCATTCGCCGAAAACGCTCCAGAGCCGAGTGCGCTCACTGCTGCAACACGGAACGTTTGGGTAACGCCGCCCGGAAGTCCGGTGAGCACGGTTGAAGTCAGCGTGCTTCCTGTACTTCCAACAGCGAGTGTCCACGTAACACCATTGTCTGTCGATCGTTCGATTCGATAGCCGAGTAGCGCGGAGCCGCCAGTGCCGGCCGGAGCCGTCCAAGAAAGTGCAACCTGACCAGTTCCTGCTGTCGCCACAAGGTCGGTTGGTGCGCCAGGAGCAGCGAACGGCGTCGAGGTCACCACACCAGAATCGGGCCCGAAGCCAGCAGCATTTTGTGCCGTGACTCGAACCGCCACCGGCGCACCATTCGTGAGTCCAGTGATAGCGAGCGAAGTGTCGGTTGTCGTGGTCACAGTCGTCCAGGTCGCTCCCCCGTCGACACTCTGTTCAACGAGGTAACCGGTCAATACCGAACCGCCTGTGGATGCCGGTGCCGACCAGGAAAGTGAGAGTTGGCTGTCGCTTGGCGTCACGGTGAGAGAACGTGGCGCGCTCGGAGCACCAAACGGTGTCGTCGTTGCTGGTGTTGAACTGCTGCCTGCACCAGGCGAGGTCAGAGCCGAAACCCGGAACGCATAGGCCGTTCCGTTGGCAAGACCAGCGACCGTGACAGAAGTTGAGGTCGTGCCGGTATCGCTAATGGCAACCGACCACGAGGTGCCACCGTTTGAAGAAATCTCGACGCGATAGCCGACGATTGGGAGGCCACCAGTTGATACCGGAGCAACCCAAGAAAGCGTTGCCGCTGCATTTCCAGCTGTTGCAGACAACGCGGTCGGCGCAGATGACGCAGTGAACGGTGTCGATGTGACTGTTGCCGAGGCAACACCAGCACCCGCAGCATTGATTGCCGAAACGCGGTAGGCGTAGGTCGTTCCGTTGGTCAATCCGGTCGAGACATAGTTGCTCGCTGAAGCTGCAGTCGTCGCAAGAGTCGTCCACGTCAGGCCGCCATCGGCTGAACGTTCGACGAGATAGCCAGTGATTGCCGATCCGCCCGTTGACGCCGGGGCAGTCCACGAAACAGTTACCTGCGTATTGGCAGCCACCGTCGTGACATTGCGCGGACTTGTTGGGACAGTGAACGGCGTCGCACTAACTTCGACCGAGGCCGCTCCGGTGCCAACGGTATTAATCGCACGGAAACGGAACTTGTAAGCAGTGCCGTTGGTGAGACCAGTCACCGTCACTGCCGTTGAACCCAGACCGCTCGTTGTCGGACCAGCAAGCCAGGTCAGGCCGTTATCGGCGGAGTACTCAACGAGGTAGCCAGTAATCAGTGCGCCGTTATTCGATGGCGCCGTCCACGACAACGTCACTTGACCCTGCGCAGCCACCGCAGTCGGTGCGGTTCCGGCGAGCGGTGCACCAGCAGGGGTCACAAGTGCAATATTCGAAGGCGTTGCATCGCCAGCGGCAGTGATCACAGTCACTCGGAAGAACACGGGTGTTCCATTCGTCAATCCCGTGACTGTTGTTGAAAGCGCCGACGAAGCAAGCGTGGATCCAACCGTGGTCCAAGTCGTCATGTTTGTAGAGCGTTCAACGCGATACCCAGTGACGTTGATAACGCCAACAGGTGTCGCCCAGGTCAACGTTGCAGTTGTGTCGCCCGCTGAACCTTCAATCGTGATCGGTGCGGCAACCAACGGCGTACCAGTTACAGCCGCCGACACAGCCCCAGTTCCGCCTGCAGTAATCGCAGCAACACGGAACGAATAGAGCTGTCCAGGCTGAAGGCCAGACACCACTCCATATGTGCTTGGTGAAGCTGTATCTGCAATTGCCACCGACCACGTGACCCCATCATCAAATGAGGACTCAATCTGGTAGCCGGTAATCGGAGCGCCACCAGTCGATGTCGGTGCAGTCCAAGTGAGAACAACCTGTTCTGCGCCTGCGTAGGTCGTGACATTTGTCGGCGCCGCCGCACGGGCAGCAGGAATTCCAATCACGGGAATGCTTGAAACGCCGGTACCGAACGCGTTGACCGCGCTCACTCGGTAGACATAGAGCGAACCGTTTGTGAGCGAACCAGCGTCAGTGAAGGTCGTCTCAGTAAGTGACGTTGCGATCACCGTCCATGTGGAGCCACCATTCGAAGAACGCTCGACGGTGTATCCAAGTATCGAACTCCCTCCGTCACTGACTGGAGGGGCCCAGTTGATGGTCACTTGGCGGTCCGCCGGACTCGCTGTGACCACTGTGGGCGAGCCGGGGATGGTGGCCGGCGTAGCGCCGGCTGCCGCACTTGGCGACCCCGTCCCTCCCCTCGTGATTGCCGACACGCGGAATCCATACGCGGTTCCGTTCGTCAGACCAGAAATGACACGAAGTGTCGTGGGCGAACCGGTGTCGGCAACGACCACCACCCACGTGCTTCCGCCATCGGTCGACTGTTCGATTGTGTACCCAATGATCGATGCACCACCGGTCGAGGACGGTGCCGTCCACGAGAGAGCAACTGATGCATTGCCTGGCGATGCAACGAGTGCGGTCGGAACGTCTGGTGCACCGTAGGGCGTGACGCTCAGCGCGGCTGTCGCGATCCCGGCTCCGGCGCTATTGACTGCTCTTACTCGGAGAGCGATGTCGACACCGTTCGCGAGACCAACGATTGTTGCAAACGTGGCGCCGCCGGTTGAGGCCTTCACCACAGTCCATGACGCACCCCCGTCACGAGACAGTTCGACTCGATAATCGGTAACCGCCGAACCGCCGTCGCTGGCAGGCGCCGTCCATGAAAGCGTGATCTGACCATCGCTTGGGCTTGCCGCAAGCGAGCGGGGAGCCGAAGGAGGACCAAACGGCGTTCCCGTGACCGGCAAGGAAAACGAACCAAGACCCGCACCAGTTAGAGCCGCCACGCGGAACCGGTACTGAATTCCATTTGTGAGTCCAGCAACAGTTGTCGAGAGACCAGTCGTTCCGGTTGTGGGAATCGCAATGGTCCACGTGACACCATCGAGCGATTGCTCAATGCGATAACCGCTAATCGAGAAACCACCGGTACCCAGAGGCGCCAACCACGTGAGCGTCACCTGAGATGCGCCCGAAGTCGCAACGACTTCAGTGGGAGGATCAGCTGCAGTCGAAGGCGTGACAGCAACCGAAATGCTCGGCGCGCTCTCGTAAGAACCAGTGAGCGTGACTGCACGCAACAACACCGCGACACCGTTTTCAAGGCCCGTGATCGTCGCAGTCGTCACAGTTCCAACGGTGGCAGCCTCGAACCAAGAGGAACCGCCATCGACACTGATTTCGACTCGATAGCCAGTAATTGCAGGACCACCAGTTGAAACGGGAGCTGTCCAACTCAGACGAGCCGAACCGTCGCCGCTCGTTGCCACAAGAGCGGTCGGCGGACCAGCCGGAGCATATGGAGTCGCCGAAGCAGCAGTGCTTGGTCGGCCTGTTCCCAGTGAAGTCACAGCGCTTACACGGAACACATATGAGGTTCCCGCGATCAGATCAGGAACAACAAAGTTTGTTGCACCGCTCGGAGTCGAAGCCACAGCAACGATCCACGATGCCCCATTGTTCGTCGAGTACTCGATCATGTATCCGGCGATCGAGACACCTGTCGCAACGGATGGAGCTGTCCACGACAACCCAACAGATGTCACCCCAGCCGTAGCAACAAGGTTGGTCGGGGATCCTGCGGTGGCTTGCGGAGTTGCCGTGATAAGTACCGGGCCAGCGACGACCGAACCACCCGAGAAGATTGGAGTGATTCGGAACGCCATCAGGTTGCCGTTCGTGAGACCAGTTGCCGTGTAGGTACGCGAGGTCGTGCTCGCAGCAAGAACGGTGAAGTTCGCACTTGTTGTCGTGCACTCCGAAAGCGCAGTACAGGACTCAACCGTGTATCCAACAATCGTCGTCCCAGACGGCACCTGCGGCGCAAGCCAGTTGAGCGATACCTGTGCATCCGAAGCCGCTGCAGTCGGCAAAAGCACCGTCATCGGCACTACTGCAACCGGCGTTGCCGACACCTGCGATCCCGGACCAGCAAGAACGGGTGAACCGTTCATTGGTGAAATCCGGAAGTCGTACAGCACGCCGTTGGCCAAGCCAGTCACGTTGTAGTTCAACGCTGTCGTCGTTGTACCCGCCGGTGAACCTGCGACCGCTGTCGCTGTCGTCCACGTTGATGCCGATGCGAGTTTGAACTGAACCAGATAGCCGACTGGTGCCGCGCCGCCGCCTGGAGGAGCGAGCCAAGCGAGGGCAACGCTTCCGCTTCCGGGAGTCGCTACGAGTCCGCTAATTGCCCCGAGCGGTCCAGCAACAACAGTTGCCGGCAAGCTAGCCCCAACATCGCTGAGCGCGCGAACCCGGAAGTAGTAGCTACCACCGCTGACAAGATTGGTCGCTGTGTAGGTAAGTAGCGATTGCGACGCGACAAGCGTTGTCCATGTCACACCATCGCTCGACTGCTCGATCCTGTAACCGTTAACGGAGAGACCGCCGGTGTTCACTGGCGCTCCCCAAGTAAGGGCCACCGTGCCGAGACCCGGCGTTGCGGTAAAGGCCGTCGGCGCAGTCGGAACGTTTGAGGTCGCCACCGGACCCACCGGAGCACTTGGAGCACCAGTTCCAATCTGCGTAATCGCTGAGATACGGAACTTGTAACCCTGACCACTTGCCGATTGCGTCACACCTGGAAGTCGGTAGCTGGTATCAGTGGTTCCAGTATTGGCAACGAGTGACGACCATGTCGTTACACCTGGAGCCATGAACTCAATGAAGTATCCGGTAACTGGCCAGCCGCCTGTGCTCGCAGGTGCTGCCCACGTGAGCACGATGTCTCCGTTTACATACACCGCCTGCGGAGGAGTCGGAGAAGTGTTCGATGGAGCAGCTGCGGCAAAGTGGGCGGCAACTCGCGATTGGCTCAACGCCCCCGAGTACAACGCCACTTCACTCATGGCACCGTTAAATCCAGGAGTCGTGCCGTCAACATTGAACGAGTTGCCCAGCATAAACGGACTTGTAGCCGTCGTAGTCACGGCACCCCATCCATAATTTTCCGCGACGACCTGTCCGTTCACATAGATCCGAGCTATTCCTCCATCAAACGTTGCAACGATGTGTGACCACTTACCGCCAACAACGACACCCTTTTCCGTCCTCAAGGTTTGCAATGTCGTGCCGGCGTAGGTCGAGAAGTAGATATGACCATCACCATTGAGGTACAGGTTGTAGTTGCGATTTGTCGTTGCTGCACTACCTCGACCAACAAGCACTGAATAGGTAGTGCCAGAAAGTGTCGTCGGCCTCGCCCAAAGTTCGACAGTAAACGTCGAGAGCCGCAACGCTGCAGTCGTCGGCGTCTGAATAGATCCGGTTCCCGCCGCCGCAGTCGTCGGGGCGGCACCGCCCGGGAACGCAGCAGAGCCCTCATTCGGACCCGTGAATGCTGGGTTCCCTAGACCACTAAATGTAACGGCGCCCGTAACGGTTCCGGTGTTGTTATTGCCCGAAGCATCGTTGATTGATGTTGCACCCGATGCGTCATTCAATCGCCACCACAACAATGGTGAGTCAGCTGTGATCGCTGCACCATAGCTATCACTTCCGGTGTTGGGAGTGAACGGTTGCGCAGGACCAGTCGGCTGCCCCGGCAAGGTTGCAGGGGTCGCCGCGATCGTGGTTGCCGTACCGAACACCGTCGCAGCGTTCAGCGTGTAGGTCGCCGCGACTCGGAACAGAGCAGATGTGCCGTTCACGAGCCCACTTGTTCCTGCAGCCACGGTGTAGGTCACGGTTGCTGCCGCAGTCGTCGTGAGGACGGTGAAGGTCGGAGTTCCGCCCGAACAACCAGCCGTGCACAATTCAACTCGGTAACCGGTGATCGTGTTGCCACCGAGGGCAACGGGTGCAGCCCAAGTCAGCGTCACCGCACCAGTATTCGGCGCGCTTGCGGTAAGCGAACTCACAGCGCTCGGCGGGGACGTCGGCGTACCTGAAATGACGTCTGGAGTTCCCGAGCCAAATGCCGTCATCGCACGTACTCGGAAGGTGTAGGCGGTGCCATTTGTAAGGCCGGTAACGGCATAAGTTCGCAATGAAGCAGAGATCGTGCGTGACACCTCGGTGTAAGTGCCGGCAATCGCAGTACACGTCGGGGCAATGCCAGCACAGCGCTCAACCATCCACGCCGTTATCGGCGCACCACCGGTGTCGGTTGGGGCAGTCCACGAAAGCGACACCGTTCCATCGCTGTTTGCTGCAGCCAGCGAGGTCGGAACCGCTGCAGGACCGAGTGGGAGTCCAGTGGCAACTGATCCCGTTCCCGTTCCCTGCGTATTCACAGCGCTCACGCGCACAGTTACCGCAACACCGTTCGTGAGACCGGTGAGGGTGTAGGTCGTTGCCGCTGCGGCGAGGTTTGGAGTGATTGCGGTGTAGTTCATACCGCCATCAACCGAGTACTCAACCCTGTAACCCGAGACAGCGGAGGAACCGATCGAAGAAGGTGCTCCCCATCTGATGACTGCCTGCCCATTGGCTGGAGCAAGCGTGAGATTCGTCGGCGCAGACGGCGTCGATGCCGGAACGACCGTCGGGATGAGTGCAGTTACAACAGCCGCATCGCCCGCACCGGAAGGTGCATTCAAGGCAACGACGCGGAAGGTATAGGCCGAGCCACCGATCAAGCCGCTGACGACAGCCGAGAGTCCGCCGCCGTTATTACCGGTGATCACGGTGTAGGAGCCGGTCGTTGCAGTGCAGGTTGGCTGACCGCCGGTGCATCGCTCGATTCTGTAACCAGTGATCGCGCTGCCACCATCGACTACTGGCGCAAGCCACGTCAACGTGACTGAGCCATCTCCCGTTGTGGCTTTCAGGTCAACAGGAGCGTCTGGAGCAGTGGTGAACGTCGCGCTCAACAATGCCCACGCACCAATTCCAAGACTGGTGACTGCAGCGACGCGGAACTGCGCCGTAGTTCCAAGAGCGAGTCCAGTAACCACATAGGGACTTTGCGCAATCGCGCTAACGAGTGTCCACGTCGTGCCGCCATCGATCGACTGCTCGAGGCGGTAGCCGCTCACTGAGAAACCACCATTTGCAAGTGGGGCCGCCCAACTAAGCGACGCGCTACCTGCACCAGTCACCGTCGCTATCGGACTTGTCGGTGCTAACGCGAGTCGACCCGGCGTGCCCATCGCAACCGTGGTTGCGTTCGACACAGAACTCGAGGTCACTGCCTTGACTCGGAAGTAATACATCGTTCCGTTGGTGAGGCCAGTGACGGTGTAGGTAGTTACGACTGAACCGGTATTCGCTACCAGGGTCGTCCACGTCGAGTTGTTCGTCGACAGAGCAATCTCGTAGCCACTGATGGTGACTCCCCCGTTGTTGATCGGAGCGATCCAAGAAAGCGCAACGCTCGCATCGCCCGGAGTGGACTGCAGCGAACGCGGCTCGGTGGCCGGACCGAACGGATTGCCCGTCACCAAAGATTCCAGACCGACGCCAAAAGCAGTGACAGCACGAACTCGGTAGGTGTAGACGAGACCGTTTGCAACGTTTGCATCGGTATACGCCGTGCCAGTGGTTGCGGTGCTCAGCACCGTCCACGTCACACCACCGTCGGCAGAACGCTCAACCTGATAGGCGGTGATCGTGAAACCACCGGTGGTGGCAGGTGCGTTCCAATCAAGTGCGACCTGCGCGTTGCCGTTGGTAGCACGGAGTGATCCTGGGGCAGAAGCTGGCGCTCCGGGCATCACTGAGACAAGAGTCGCTGCACCTTGACCAGCCTGAGTCAGTGCCGAGACTCGGAAGAAGTAATTCGTTCCATTTGTGAGACCACTCGCCACATACGTCGTGGCAATTGAATTGGTACTCACAGTGAGAACAGTCCACGTTCCACCGCTCAATGAGCATGCCGATGTGCAGATCTCAACCCTGTAACCCGAAAGTGCGGTTCCGCCATTATCTGAAGGAGCGAGCCAGCGAAGCGTTGCCGTGCCGTCGGAACCTTCACCAGTCATCGATCGCGGTGCAGACGCAGGAGCCATTGCCGTTGCCAAAACCGGCAGGCTTGCAGTTCCGAGACCACCGGTGAGATCAAGCGGGCCGCTTCCCGTAATCGCTGTCACCCGCACGTACCACGACGAACCATTCGCAAGTCCAGTAACGGTGTAATTGAGCGCCCTCGTGTCACCTGCAACTGTCCACGCGATGCCATCAACCGATCGTTCGACGCGGTAGGCAAACAGCGCATAACCGCCGAGGTTTGCAGGAGCAGTCCATGAAACGAAGACGCTTCGATCGCTGCCAGAGGCTGCAACTGTTTGCGGTGCTGTCGCTGGAGCGAACGGCACACCAATGACAGCTGTTGCCGTCACCGCATTGCCGATCGCGTTCACGGCTTGAACTCTGTAGGTGTACGTCGTTCCGTTCGTAAGCGCAGTGTCGGTGTAGGTGGTGGCTGTCGAACCAGTCGACGCAACAATCTCGACAGAGTTTCGAGTGATGCGATACCCAGTAATCGGAGAACCGCCGCTGTCGGGAGCCGTCCATGAGAGAACAACCTGGGTGTTACCCGATCCGACATTGAGCCCGGTAATGGTCCCGGGTGTCGTTGACGGCGTTCCAGTCGCCGTTGCCGACGCACCCAAGCCTGCTGAAGTTATGGCTGAAACTCGGAATGTGTAGCCGACTCCGTTGGTGAGCCCGGTTACTACTTGACTCACGGCAGTCGACTGCGTGTTGGGGAAGATCGTCGACCATGTCGAACCAGCATTGTCAGAAAGTTCAATCTGATAACCGCTGATGACAAAGCCGCCGTTGCTTGATGGGGCGGTCCACGCCACCGTGACCCGTCCGTCACCGCGCGTTGCAGCGAGAGCGGTAGGCGCCGATGCCACTCCAGACGGCACTGCGTAGACGATTGGTCGCAGTGCGCCAGTAACACCATTCGACGTCACTCGGAATCCAGTACGCGTGCCGTTAGTGAGACCTGCGACAACAACAGATGTAACGCCCGAGGCAACGGAAGTCATCGCTGCGCTTACGGCCTGGCCAGTCCAGGTTCCATTTGCGGTGGTCCATGTTGATCCGCCATTTGTTGAAACTTCAACGAGCGTGGTCGTCGTTCCGATCGGGGCAGACCACGAAAGTGCGACTGTCGCGTTACCCGCTACTGCGGCCAAGTTCGAGACCGAACACGGCAACGTAACCACAGGGTTTGAACCAGTGAGCGAACATGTCGCCGCCGGCGGCGCCACAATGCCAACCACTGACGAACCACCAGTTCCAACCGCCGAAAGAGCGGTCACTCGGAAGCGGTAGGCCACGCCAGGAGTCAGCGAGATCTGCGACATTGTCGTGCCGACCCCGTAGTTCGCACTCAGGACGAGCCATGTGGCTCCCCCGTCGGCGGACTGTTCGACGCGATATCCCGTGATTGCCGAACCGCCGCTGTCCGTGGGCGCCGCCCATGAGAGATCGACAACTGAATTCGTCGTTGGCACGCCATTCGCCGATACTGCTGTTAACGCGGTCAGAGCAAGCGGCGCTCCCGGCAAGCCATACGGCGTTGCCATTGCGATTCCGCCTGTGAAGTTGCAAGCGCCGGACGTGTACGTCGTCACGATCGTGCCTGTTTCATCGCAACCAGACGTGACCGCCGAAACGCGGAACCAATATGACGTGCCATTGGCCAAACCTGTAATGACCTGCGATGTCACATTCGGAGTTCCGGTACTGCGCACAAGAACGGTGTAGTAACTGTTGCCATAGGCCGCGACATGCGGGCAATAGGCAACACCTGCTGAACACACTTCAATCTGGTAACCGAGTACCGGAAGTCCACCCGTCGTTACCGGAGCAGACCAGTTCAGCGTCACCCGGGCGTTACCCGGGGTGGCCGAGAACAACCCTGGCGCAGACGCGGCACCCGTGGGCTGCGAAATGGCCATCGAGAACGCCCCGACGCCCTGACCGGTAATCGCAGCGATGCGGAAGAGGTACACCGCTCCATTGATGAGGCCCCCAACGACGTGAGTTGTGGCCACAGAATTGGAGTTGGCGACAACACTTACCCACGAAGTGCCGTTATCGGTCGACATGTCGACGCGATAGCCAGTGATGGCCGTGCCGCCGTTGCTTACGGGTGCAGTCCACGACAATGACACTTGACTATCGGTTGGTGTCGCAGTCAGACCCTGCGGAGAGGATGCCAACGAGAAAGCTGTGGCCGAGACGACCGATGCTTTTCCGCCAATCGGCGTGACGCGTATGCCATACGAGGTACCGACAGTGAGGCCACTCAGCGTGATCGACGTTGCGGTATAGGAGTTCGACGAACTTGCACCCGTCCACGCTGTCCAACCCGAAGTGAAGTTGGCGTTGTACTCAACGATATAACCCCTGATCGGCATACCACCGGTGTCGGCCGGAACATCCCAGGTAACGAGAATCGACGCGCCAACCGGTGTAGCCACGAGATTGCGAACTGCACCCGCGTCGCCACGCGACAAATAGGAGATGACCGCCGGCGTCCCTGCACCATTGATGTTTAGTGGTGTAATGCGCACCCATACGACAAGACCCGTCGGGTAGGCAGGAAGCGTTGCGGTCAGGGCAGTGGTCGTCGTGACCTCGGCCCACGTGACCCTGTTGTCTGTGGACGTTTCGATCACGTATCCGGTGATTGGTTGACCGCCCGTGATTGTTGGTGCGGTCCACGAGGCCGTTGCCGTCCAATTAGGAGTACCGGTATTGGTAATGCTGAGATTCATGGGGCCAGAGGGCGTTGACGATGGAACTGCCGAAATAGTTGCCGGTGATCCGCCAGAGATTGCAACGCCACCAGCCTGCGTAAGCGGAGTGACGCGGAACCAAATTTCGGTTCCATTTGTGAGGCCATGCGCGGTGTAGGTGGTATCTGCGGAACCAGTGTTCGCACTCACCACCGTGTAGTAGTTGCTGGCGTAGTAGGCCGATCCGATGGGGCAATACGCAACACCGGTGGTGCATCGCTCGATTCGATAACCGACGACTGGACTTCCGCCTGCGTCAGAGGGAGCGGTCCAATTCAAGACAACCGTTCCGTCACCCGGCGTTGCGCCGAGACCCAGTACGTTCGACGCGGTTGCCATCGGGGTTGCGGTGACAAGAGCGTGTGCACCTTCGCCGCTTGATGTCAGCGCTCGCACGCGGAACCAGTAGTTCAGACCATTGGTGAGGCCATCAACAGTGATTGTTCCGCTTGTGCCGGCGTTACCCGAGATCACTGTCCAATTCGTCGCATCGGTTGAACGTTCAACCCGGAAGCCGCTAATCGTGCCTCCACCAGTGGCTGTCGTCGCTGCATTCCAGACAAGCGTTACCTGCCCATCGCCAGCCGCCGCGGTCAGTGATTGCGGAGCGCCAGCCACAGCTCCAGGCACAGAACTCACAACTGCACCGGCGCCAACACCCGCAGCGGTAATCGCCGAGACTCGGAACCAATAGGGAACTCCGTTGGTGAGACCGTTGAGGGAGTAGGTCGTTGCAGTGCTTCCCGTCGAAGCGGTGAGAAGGGTGAAGTTGGTCGTGTCGGAAGCCACACACGCAACGGCACTCGTGGTGCACAACTCAATCCGGTAACCAAGAATCGTCAATCCACCGAGAACCAACGGCGCATTCCAGTTGAGTGTCGTCGAACCATCGCCGGCAACAGCAGCGAGTCCGCCGACAACATCGGCAACAGCGAGTGGTCGAGCCGACACCGTTGCTGCCGTGCCAATTCCGCCGGCCGTAACGGCGGAAACTCGGAAGGTGTAGGTCGTTCCGTTGACCAAACCACTGACCGAATAGGAAGTCAGGGTTGAGCCAGTGGAAGCAGTGAGTACTGTCCAAGAGCCTGCGCCAAACGCTTGGTATTCAACTCGGTATCCCGTTGGCGTCACACCAGTGGGAGCGGTCCATGTAAGCGCAACGGCTCCGTCACCTGCTGTTGCCCGCAACAGTGGCGAACCGCCCACCTGCACCGTTCCGCCAACGGTCGTCAGTGCACCCGCACCAACACCAGCTGCAGTAATTGCGGAGACCCGATAGGTATAGAAAGACGACGCAACAACGCCTCGCATGGTGTAGGTCGTTGCCATTCCTGCGTTGTCGACGACTGGCGAATAGGCGCCACCGCTAACGGAGGATTCAATCCTGTAGCCGACAATTGCGCTGCCACCAGTGGACGTCGGGGCACTCCACGAGAGAGAGACCTCTCCCGCTGTGGTATTTCGCGATGCGCTCAGGCCAGTCGGCGCCGATGAACCCACCACTGGCACTACCGAAACAACCGAACCACCGCCATACCCAGCAACCGTCACTGCCGAAACCCGGAACCAAACTCGTTGACCTGGCGCCAAACCATCGATCGTGGCCGTCACTGATGTGATTCCTGTATTCGGAGTTATCACCGACCAGTTCGTGCCATCGGTTGACTTCTCAACCCGATAGCCAACAACACCGGCACTTTGGCTACCGACGGCAGTCGCAAGACCGTTGTCGACGGGCGCACCCCACGACAACACAACTCTCGCTGAGGTTCCCGGAGCAGGATTCGGCGATGAGATCGCCGGATCACTCACAACTGCCGAAAGTGCCGAAGGAGGTGTGGCAAGCGTCCATGGCGTGACGGCAACGGCGGAAGAAATGGACCCCGGGAATGTGCCGTTTACGAAACTTCCCACATTGGGACTTAGCGAAGCACGAACTGCTGTGACACTCAAGACGTAGGTATTGCCATTCACCAGCCCGTTCACGACATAGGTCAATGCCTCCGGAGCAGTTAGCGAGGTCAAAACTGTCGGCGACGACGCCGAGGTGCTGAACGTTCCACAAGACAGACCACTCCCAGCAATGCAATGGCCCGAAATCAGGTACCCAAGAATCGGCAAACCACCAGTGGAAATCGGTGCCGACCAGTTCAACGTAACCTGACCGTTACCTCGAGTTGCGGTAAGACCAACTGGGCCTGTCACCTGTCCGAAGGGAACGCTGCTCACGATCGATGGCGCACCGACCCCGACAAACGAATAGGCCGAAACACGGAATTGATAAGTCAGACCATTCGTCAATCCAATGGCGTACCACTGAAGGTCATTCGTTTCGCCGAGTCGAAGCCAGCTTGCCCCGCCGTCGCTCGAACGTTCGACAGAGTAGCCAGCAATGTTCACCCAGCCGAGATTCTGGGGTGCACTCCAGAACAGATTGATCTGGCCGTCTGTAGAGACACTTCGAAGGTTCAAAGGCGCAGATGGCACAGCCTGCGGACGGGACTGGACCATTTGAGCTATTCCGGCGCCGGCCACCGTGATCGGCGTAACGTAGAAATAGTAGTTAGAGCCATTCGTGAGACCAGTCACTGTGTAGCTCGTTGTCGCCGAACCGGTGTTTTCGGTGAGGACCACACCACCGAGTTGGATCTTGTAGCCGATAACCGGCGAACCACCAGTGTCAACCGGCGCGGCCCAGTCAAGTCGCATCTGCCCGTCGCCAGGCGTCGTGCGCAGGAGCGAGACCGACCCTCCGGTTGTGGAGTTCGGTGTCACCGCAACACTTCCACTCCAGGCCCCAAGTCCCATCCGAGTGATCAGTGCCACTCGGTAGAGATAGGTCTGACCATTTACAAGCCCTGACGCCTGAAGTGCGGTGGTGTTCACCTCACTACCAATACACACCCACGTTGCGCCGTTATCGCTCGACTGTTCGACTCGGTAATAGGACGAGGAGTAACCACCGTTCGAAACGGGGGCTGTCCAATTGAGGTACGCCATACGAGAACCGTTCGAGTACACCGACACGTTGATCGGAGCACTCGCCTGCGTTGAAGGCATTGCAAGAACGATTGCATCGGCACCCGGGCCGGAATCGGTAACAGCGCGCACACGGAAGCTGTAGGTCGTTCCGTTGGCAAGACCATTCAATGTGAAACTGGTATCGGCCGTTCCGGTATTGGGAGTCAGAACATCCCAGGCTCCACTATTACCAACTCGACGATCGATGGCGTATCCAAGAAGGGTTACGCCACCAAGCGATGTCGGTGCGGTCCACGTGAGGGTGACGCGTGAGTCACCAGCGCTCGACGCCAGCTGACCGACTGCGCTTGCGGCAACAAACGGCGAAGCGGCAACAACCGTTGATGCCCCATCACCAGCTGTCGTGATGGGTGTGATCCTGAAGCGATACTGCGCTCCGTTCACCAAACCGCGAATCGTCACACCGAGTGTGGTCGGCGTATTCGTGATCGCTAGTGGTGTAACGGTCTGCCAATTCACACCATCGAGACTCTGCTCGACGCGATAACCCACGAACGTTCCAGTGAAGGGGTTCTGCATGGTCTGATTCGCTGCAGTCACCAGGGTTACGAAACCGTTTCCTGGAGTTGCCGAGACCTGCGGTGCAGCAAGGCGAGCGAACGGAATCGCAGCACCAATTGCACCGAGAACACTCGTGCCGACTGAAGTAACCGTCGACACCCTGAACCAGTAACTCGTGCCGTTTGTGAGACCCGACACGCCATAGGTTGTCGCCGCCGGATCAGCGAGCTGCGTCACAATCGTCCACGTCGAACCGTTGTTGATTGAGGTTTCAATCTTATAACCGAAAAGCGTGCCACCAGCGAGAGTGGAAGGCGCAGCCCACGTCAATGTCGCGACCCCATCGCCAGCGGAGGCGCTGACTGCAGCAGGTGCCGCGGGAAGTCCCACGGGGATGGCGGAAACGGTTGCACCAAGGCTGCGACCGTTGGAGTTCGTGACCGCGGAAATCCGCCACGTGTAACTCGTACCATTCACAAGGCCCGTTGCAACGTAGGAAGCAGTAGCAACTCCTGAGTTCGGAGTGAGGACAGCGAACGGAGCATTTGAGCCACCGCACGCACCGACACATTGTTCAATCTGGTAACCGAGGATGCTGAGCCCGCTCGTCATTACCGGTGCCGTCCATGAAATGGTCGCCGTTCCATCGCCTGCCACTGCACTCAGGGCAGTCGGCGCCGCGAACTGCGTTCCGGCAATCACCTTGATTGTCGAAGATGCAGCCGTGCCGCTCGAAACAACCGGGGTAACGCGCACGAATTCTGACCAACCGGTGGTGAACCCGGTGATGTCGGCCGCAAGAGCAGTTTGTGACGCAGAGATCGTTGTCCATGTGCTGCCGTTTGCCGAACGTTCAACCTTGTAACCGGTGACTGTTGAGGCACCAGTCACCTCCGGTGCCGTCCAGCTCACAGTTGCGCCCGCTGAAGTACTCGCCGAAGAAAGATTCTGCACTGCGCTTACCGCAGTTGGTGTTGGGCCGGTTACCGAGATAACCGTTCCCGGACCAGTTCCGAAGGAATTGCGTGCAGATACTCGGAAGAGGGTTGCGACACCCGCAGCGACACCGTCGATCGTTGCTGTTAGTGCTCCGCCCCAGTTGCCGACGAAGGCCCACGTCGCGCCGCCATCGGTGGAGCGTTCGATAATCGAAAGGTTGGTCGATCCGCCTCCATCGGCAGGAAGACTCCACGAAAGAGTGAGCGTCGATCCGGTGAAGGTTCCAGTGAGACCAAGCGGAGCACTCGGAACATTTCCTGGCAAAGCACTGACGACCGAAGTTACGCCAACACCTGCGGAAGTAATTGCAGCGACACGGAAATACCTCACCGCGCCGTTCGTAAGACCAGACACGACATACGGCGAGGTGGCCGCAGTCGAAAGAACCGACCAGGTCGCATTGTTAGAGGACGACTCGATCCGATAGCCGGTGACGGGGAGCCCCCCCGTCGTTGCCGGAGGGGCCCAGGAGACCGTGACCTGAGAGTCACCGCCTGTTGCTTGGAGCGTTACCGGCGCTCCCGCAGTTCCGGGTGGCGCACCACTCGTTTGCACAGGGACCGTTGTCGTCACAATCGACCCCGGCCCGACACCAGCAATGTTCGTTGCGCGAACTCGGAACGAAACGATCGTTCCTGCGGCGACGCCATTGGGGGCCCAGCTGAATGAGAGCGCGGTCTGCGATGACGAGACCGTCGACCATGACGTGCCGCCATTGAGGGAAAGCTCGACGGAGTAGGTGCGCGAGATATCGCTGCCAAGCACCAACGGAGCGGCCCAACTCAACGTCACATAGGTCGCTTGTGATGCTCCCGTTCCCACGACCTGAGTGGATGCGGTGAGCGCGTCGACACTGCCGGGGATACGCACAGGAACAGCAGAAACCGTGGCGCCGGTCGGATCGAGACCGGCAGCGGTTCGCGCTCGCAGTCGGAAGTTGTAGGTCGAGCCATTGGTCAACCCGTTCAGCGTGAACGAAGTCGCCAGTGGGTCAATGTTGTTCTCGGCCAACGTCGCCGGAGCCGCGCACCACGGTGTGCAGTATTCGAGCTGGTAACCGGTGATTACCGAACCACCATTCGACAACGGTGCTCGCCAATTCAACGTGACGGATCCGTCTGATGGCGAAACAACAAGCCCTTGCACCGCGCTCGGTGTCGTCATCGGCGTTCCCGAAATGAACGCCGGTGCACCAGAACCAGCCTGAGTAAGCGCTGTAATACGGAACTGGTAATTCAGACCGTTCGTCAAGCCGTAGGCCGTATAGGTAACTGTGCTCGCCGGGGTGAGCGGATCAGCAAGGGCCACCCACGTCACGCCGTTATCCGCCGATTGTTCGATGCGATAGCCCACGATTGACCACGGTCCACCAAGCGCCGTGTTTCCATTTGCAGCCGGAGCGGTCCAGCTGAGCGCAATTGATGAGTCACCCGGCGTCGAAACAAGGTTGAACGCGGCCGCCGGTGCGACATATGGCGTGCCAAGTGTCTGGGCGCTGAATTCGCCGACGCCCGCGCTCGTTATCGCTGCTACCCGGAACCAAAGCGTCGTGCCATTCGTCAGACCCGGAACGGTCACCGTGGTTGCGGTCGACCCCGAATTCCCGAGAATCACGTACCAACCAATGGTCGCGCTTGCACTCTGGACTTGGTAGCCGAGGATGGGCAACCCGCCGCTGCTCGGTGGCGCCGTCCAGTTCAACGTGATGCGACCGTCACCTGCAGTCGTCGAGAGATTCTGCGGTGCCAGAGCGAGCGCATTCGGCTGCCCAGTGACGTAGGAGTACTCGCCCACTCCACGTGCAGTAACCGCAGCAACCCGGAATCGGTACGTCACGCCATTCGTAAGACCACGCGAAATGAAATTGCTCGAGTACTCAGTGGCTTCGAGCATTGTCCAGTTCACACCGTCGACACTCTGCTCAACCCGGTAGCCGTAGACGGGGTAGCCGCCGTTGTAACTAGGTGCAGCCCAGTTCAGCGTTACTTGTCGATCGGCAGCTGTGCTCGTGAACGTTGTCGGTGCTGTTGCCGTCCACGAGACGAGCGTGGCGGTCATTGCGCCGTTCGCACTTGCAACACCAGCATCGGTGATCGCGCTGAGCCTGAAGTAGATGGTTGTGCCGTTTGCCTGATTCGTCCAGTCGTAACTCGTGACGTTCGGTCCGAGCGTCGTGAGGTTCGACCAAGCCGACGCGAAACTCGAGGTGTTGTACTCAAGTTTGTAGCCACGAAGCGTGAGCCCACCGAGATCGGTCGGCGCACTCCACGTAAGGCGTGCCGTGCCAGAAGCCGGGGAGGTTCCAGCAAAGTCACGCGGTGCACCCGCTATCCCCGTCGGCATCGACTCGACCACCGCGGGTGAACCCAATCCGGCAGACGTCAGCGCGCGAATTCGGAATGAGTAGTGAGAACCGTTCGTCAATCCGCGAACGGTGTAGGTAAGCCCGCTCAGGAATCCTGGAGAAAGGGTCACCCATGTGACACCACGATCATCCGATTGCTCAACCTGATAACCCTGAACACGCATGCTTCCAAGTTGCGTGGGCGCGCTCCACGACAGCACGACCTGCTGATCTGAAGCAGTCGCGCTCAGTCCATCGGGCATCGACACAGTGAATGAACTTCCAACCGTGACCGTCGCAGGAGAACCAAGACCCGCAGCAGTAATCGCTCTGAGGCGGAAGGTATATGCGTAGAGGTATGAAGGAAACTGTGCTGAGTACGTAGTCGCCGTTGCCGCGATTGAAGCGTTGACAACAGAGGTCGGCGTACACACCCCGCTGCTCTGGCAACTTTCGAGCCTATATCCAGTGATCGGGAAGCCTCCGGTGTTTGCCGGAGCAGCCCACGAGAAGTTGAAGGCGAGATCCGAGGTCGTGACTGCAAAGTCGCGCGGAGCTGTCGCAACAGTCGACGCGTTTGTCGAAGCAGTCGCCCACGAACCAACGCCCATTGACGTCACCGCAGCTACGCGGAAGACCATCGTCTGACCATCGGTGAGTCCAGTAACGGTGAACGATGTACCTGTGCTGCCGGTAGTCGGCGTTAGCACCGTCCACGTTCCGCCACCATTCGCCGATTGTTCGACGCGATAGCCAGCAATCGCGAGACCACCATCTGCAGATGGCGCAGTCCACGACAATTGCACCTGGCCCGACGCGGGGTTACTCACCGCAAGCGCGGTGGGAGGACCAGCGAGGCCAAACGGAGTCGCGGCAACCGCGGCGCTCGCCGTTCCTGCTCCCGCGGAAGTAATCGCAGTGACGCGGAACCAATAGGCCGTGCCGTTGATGAGTTGCGTGGCACTCGTGAGACCAGTGACAAGGAAGGTGGTCGATGCCGACCACGTATTCGCCACGACTGTGGACCAAGTTGGCGAAGCCGCTGAACCATTGGTTGAGGCTTCGACCCGATAACCGATAACTGCCGATCCGCCATTCGATGCGGGAGCAGCCCAATCGAGACGTACCTGCTGATCGCCAGCGGTTGCAGTCGGGACCGCAGCGGCACCGGGCGCATTGCCGGCCGCCTGCCAGTGAGTCTGGATTCGCGATGCGGGCAACGCGCTTGAGTACACCGCTACGTGCGCCAGCGATCCGCCAAACCAATTGCTGCCAGTTGTTCCCTCTGCGTTATTTGCACTCGAACCGATCTGCTCAGCGAGATCAGAAGATGCTGGATCAGTCGTGAGTGACACCGGACCTGAGCCCACCGCAGTGCCGTTGACGTACAAGGTCATCGTTCCGCCAGAAACGGACATGGCGACGTGCGTCCATCGCCCTGCGGGGATCGTTCCGCCCGACGATGTCACTGCCATGACACCGAACCATCCGCCTAGTGCCCCGCCGGCCTCTACCGTGAGCCCGATCTGTCCGGCGACAGCCGTCTGCCCCTTGGCGTAGATCCACTGTCGTGCCGACGTCGTTGTGGGTCGGACCCAAGCCTCAACCGTCGAGTCACCAGAAACAAATGAGGGAGATCTCGGGAGCAGAATCTGGCTGCTCGTGCCGTTGAAGCTGGCGGCCGATCCACCCAGCGGAGAAGAGTTGGCCGCACCGAAAGTGACGGCCGTCGGGGTGCCATTGAGGCTGTTGCCCGAGGAGTCCAAAGCGGCGGCCGAACCGGATGCTTCATCGAGTTTCCAGTAGCCCACTGGGGAGTCAGCCACGACCGCGGCCGGGTACCCGCCATCTGGGGTCGGGACAGTCCCCTGCCCTGGGGTGAGCGGTGAACTCGCGTTGGTGCTCGGGGTGACAGTTGTCGACGATGCGGGGCCCGTGCCGACCTCGTTCGTCGCGGACACACGCACGTAATACGCGGTGCCGTTCGTCAGGCCAGTGAGGGTGGTGCCCAACGGTGATGTCGATGCTGGAACTGTCGCGGCGCTGCTCCATGTTGCGCCGTCGGTGCTCCGCTCGACGTTGTATTGCGTGACGGCACTTCCGCCGTCGGTCTGTGGTGTGCTCCACGTGAGTGCGATCGTTGTCGAGCCGGGGGTGGCGGCAAGTGACAACGGCGCGGACGGTGACGTCGTTGCCGACGTCGTGCCGTACGTAATCGTTGGCGTGATCGGATCACCGACTGACGATGTGCCGTAGCTCACCGTCGGTGTGATCGGCGATGTCGCCGTTGCATTCGCGTCAGGGGTGGTTGACGCGTCCGCGGTTTGAGGACTCGACGTCGCCGTCGCGTCCTGTTGACTCGCCGTGGAGGCTGAAGCTGTTAACGGGCGCAACGTTGTTGGGACCACCCCGGCCAACAACGCGAACGCCAGCACAACCACGAGCCCACGACGTGTGGGTGTAGGTATCTGGAGCACCCCAGAAATCTACGAAAACGTTCAGACGATTGTTATTCGAGAGCGCGTGTTTTGTGTCCGTAACGGCCCCCACTCGTTTCGGAAAAACATTCCTTGAGGAACGCGACTTCTCAAAAACCCTCAACCATTGTTGGAGAACCCTCAACTGCTCCCTGAGAGTTCTCGCGAACAGCCTGCTCAGAGACCGGCGCTCTCGAGTTGTTTGCGAAGCAACACTTCAGCCTGCTTGCGGGTCTGCTTTGTGGCCTCGGCGTTGGTGCGTATTTCACCCACAAAAGAAATTCCGCGGTCAACCGCCACACGGACCCCAGAATCGGCCAATTCCGCGGCGCGAACCGCGGCCTCGCTCACATTTTCGGGCAGATGACGACGGGCAAGATCACGGGCACGGAGGTATCCGATAACTGTTCCGGTCACGCCAACTGCAGTGCCAACAGTGAACCAAGTGACACGTTTAAACATCAGCTGGCCCGTCGTTCGCGACGTGATGTGACAGTTCGAGCGTTACGTGAACGACGCGATTTTCCGCGAGATCCGTCTGTGATCGCAAGTGGCTCAACCGCATCAATCTGAGTGTCGTTGCGCGCGAGTCGGTGCGCGTTTCGATCTGTCGCGACTGAAAGTGACGCCAACTTCACGAGCGGGTTGCGCATGACCAACCACGCAAGACGCGAGGTTGCTTCAACGCGAGCGCCAACTGTCTCGGCGGTGTCGAGCAACGAGTCGACGCGTTCGATTTCACCATTGGCGAGCGCGACGGTGGCCCGAAGTTCGGCGACTGCCGACATAGTTTCGACGCGGAGATCTTCCACCGTTGTTCGAAGCGAACGCAGGGTGATGATGAGTGACTGCACCGCCATAGCAACGACCACAAGACCCACAATTGCGACAACGATCAACACGACAGAAATGGTGCTCATGACTGAGGCTCCTGGGTGTGCTGGTTGTGTTCATCCATGCGGTCTCGGACCTCGGCTTCGCCACCATGGGGGGATGGCTCGTAATAGACCCGACCTTCGAGTTCGGCCGGCCGGTACTGCTGGTCGACCCAGCCCTCGGGCTTCTCATGAGGGTACTCGTAGCCCTGTCCATGACCGAGGCTTTTGGCACCCTTGTAGTGACCATCGCGGAGGTGGATCGGCACTTCTCCCCCGGCCTGGTCGCGCACATCGGATTGGGCTCGACCGAGGGCGATGGTGACCCGATTCGACTTCGGAGCGGTGGCGAGGTGAACCACCGCGTGGGCCAGATTCAGCTGCACTTCAGGCAGACCAACGAACTCCACTGCACGGGCAGCAGCATCAGCCACCACGAGCGAATTCGAATCGGCCATACCGATGTCTTCGCTGGCCAAGATCACGAGGCGCCGAGCAATGAACCGGGCGTCTTCGCCGGCTTCGAGCATCCGGGCCAACCAATAGAGACCAGCGTCGGGGTCCGAGCCTCGAATCGACTTGATGAACGCCGAGATGACGTCGTAGTGATCATCACGCCCGTATCGAAGTGCTTTCGTGCCGAGGGCTGCTTCGACATCGGCAGCGGTGACCCGAATGGATTCATCGACAATTGATCCCGATCCGTCTCGAGCGGCATCGGGGTGCTCGTGGGCAAGCGCAATGGCAACCTCGAGGCTGGTGAGCACATGGCGACCATCGCCGTTGGCACGATCGACCAAGAGTTGACGCGCATCATCGTCGATAGTGGCGCCTTCGGCGGCCAAGCCGCGATCAACGAGTTGCCCGCAAGCGTCAGCCGACAGAAGGTCGAGGCGAAACAGCGTCGACCGGCTCAACAGTGGCGGGTTCACTTCAAAAAATGGGTTCTCGGTAGTCGCGCCGATGAGTACGAGCAAGCCACTTTCCACCGACGGCAGCAATGCATCTTGCTGAGACTTATTGAATCGATGGACCTCGTCGAGAAACAGAATTGTTCCTTGACCGCGCATCGCTAGGCGCTCTTGTGCACCAGCGGCGATTTCACGCACGTCTTTCACCGAAGCGCTTACTGCAGAAAGTTGCTCGAACGCTTTCGACGTCGTGCGGGCGATGAGCTGCGAAATTGTGGTCTTACCTGTTCCCGGCGGACCCCAAAGGATGACCGAAGAAAGCCGGTCGGCTTCGATCAGCGCCCTCAGCGGTTTGCCGGGGCCAAGCAAGTGTTCTTGGCCAACGACCTCGTCGAGGTTCTTAGGCCGAAGCCGAGCCGCAAGCGGGGCCTGCCGCGCCAGCCGATCTTCGGCAGCAGCAGCAAACAGGTCCTCAGTCATTTGCCGAGGCTACCGGTCGCCTGTGTCGGAACTCCGGAGGGTCAGTCGGTCTTCTTGGCGGGAAGAAGCCGAAGACCAAGCTCATCGAGCTGCGCTGAATCAATCGGTGTCGGCGCATGGGTGAGCGGATCGATTCCCGACTGTGTCTTGGGGAACGCAATGACTTCACGAATATTTTCCTCGCCCGCGAGCAGTGCAACCAGGCGATCGATGCCGAACGCGAAACCCGCATGCGGCGGCGCTCCGAAGCGGAATGCATCGAGCAAGAAACCAAACTTGCTTTGCTGCTCCTCAGCACCAATCCCAAGGAGTTCGAACATACGGCTTTGGATATCGCCGCGATGGATTCGCACACTGCCCGAGCCGAGTTCCCAACCATTGAGCACAAGGTCATAGGCCTGCGAGCGAACCTTCAGCAGGTCCTGCGGATTACCCGTGTCGAGCAACGCGACATCTTCGGCGTGCGGCATCGTAAATGGGTGATGGGCAGGTACCGGATTGCCGGCATCGTCGAGAGATTCGAACAACGGGAAGTCCACAACCCATAGGAACTGCAAGCCACCTTCAGTAACGGGCGGGCGACCAAGTTCAAGACGAAGGAGGCCGAGCACGTGACACACCTTCGGGCGATCGTCAGCGACGAGAAGAAGGAGATCGCCCGTCTTTGCTCCGGTGGTTGCGACGAGACCAGCAAGTTCTTCGGCAGAAAGGAACTTGGCAACCGGCGAATCGAGTTCTCCACCGTCTTTGACGCGCATCCACACAAGGCCCTTGGCACCCCAGCGCTTTGCCTTGTCGGTGAGTTCGTCGAGCTTGGAGCGAGTGAACTCTGCTCCCCCGTCGACCACGATGCCTTTGACACAATCGGCCTTGAAGGCGTTGAACTCGGTGGCGGCAAAGTTCGGTGTGAGCTCAATGAGTTCCATACCGAAGCGAATATCGGGCTTATCGGAACCAAAACGTTCCTGCGCCTCTTGCCAAGTCATGCGGGGAACATCGCCCATCTTCTGACCGGTGACTTCTTCCACTGCAGCCGACACGGCCACGGAAATGAACGCAAGAACTTCCTCTTGCGAAACGAAGCTGGCTTCGGCGTCAAGTTGCATGAATTCGAACTGGCGATCAGCACGAAGGTCTTCATCTCGAAGGCAACGAGCAATTTGGTAATAGCGATCGATACCGCCAACCATGCACAGCTGCTTGAACAACTGTGGGCTCTGCGGAAGCGCATAAAACGAACCCGGAGACAAGCGGCTGGGCACGACGAAATCCCGTGCCCCTTCTGGCGTGGACGCGATAAGCATCGGAGTTTCGATTTCGACAAAACCCTGCTCGTCCATTGCTCGTCGCAGCGAGGCATTGACCTTGGCGCGAATACGGAGGTTGCGCTGCATGCGCTCAGTACGCAGATCGACATAGCGATGAGCGAGGCGCACCATTTCGTCGACCTCAACGCGATCGTTCAACTGGAACGGAGGCGGCTCGGAGACATTCAGAATTTCGACACGGCAGTCGCCGATTTCGATCTCACCCGTAGGCATGTTGCCGTTTGTGGTGCCATCGGGACGCTGGCGCACGGTGCCCGTGATGCGAACCACATATTCTGAGCGCAGATCGGCAGCCCCGTCGACCACACACTGCACAAGACCAGTGTGATCACGAAGATCGATGAAGGCCAGATGCTCACCGTGCTCACGGCGACGGGCCACCCAGCCACAGACCGCGACCTCGCGACCGATGTCGGAGGCACGAAGCGTTCCGCAATGGTCGGTACGCATAGAAACGGAATCAGTCACAGAAGGTCCTTCGGGTTCAGGAGAGTCGAGCGGCCAGCACGGCAGCAGCGGTCGAGCGATCCACGGCTTCTTGTCCGGTGTCGCTGCGCAGGTCACGGATTGTCACGGTGCCGGCTGCTGCTTCGTCGTCACCAATGATGCAGACAAACGCTGCGCCGGACTTATCAGCAGATTTCATTTGTGACTTCATTGAGCGACCATCGAATGCACGCTCGGCGCTAATGCCAGCACGGCGCAGTTCAATGGTGAGATCGCGAGCAGCAGTGCCACCGGTGGTGTCGACCACGAAAACATCGGTAGAGCTCGTCGGAGCGGGGAATACGCCCTCGGCATCGCAGGTAAGCAGCACTCGTTCGATGCCGGAACCAAAACCGATTCCAGGAGTAGACGGCCCACCGAGCGATTCAATAAGGCCGTCGTAGCGACCGCCACCACCAATGGTTGACTGGGCTGCATCGAGCGCACCGCTCACGAACTCGAACGTGGTGTGGGTGTAATAATCGAGACCGCGCACCAACCGAGGCTCAACGCTGAAGTCGATGCCAAGCGCTGTGAGGCCCGACTTCACACGCTCAAACCGCTCGGCAGCCTCGGGAGAAAGTCGATCAGTGATGCGAGGCGCGTCGGCGATTGCCGCAATGGTGACGGGTCGCTTCGAGTCGAGCACACGCATCGGGTGATCGACGACCTTCTCGGCGTCTTTGGGGTCGAGCGTGTCGAGACGTTGGTTGAGCCACGCGCGCACATCTTCGATATAGCGACGGCGGTCCTCGGCGGTACCCATCGAGTTAATGAGAAGCGTGACCTGCTTGAGGCCAACCGATACGTAAAAATCGTGAAGCATGGCGATAACTTCGACATCGAGATCGGGGTCGTCGGAACCGATGGCTTCAGCACCGAGTTGATGGTGCTGGCGGAAACGGCCTGCTTGCGGACGCTCGTAGCGGAATGATGGCGCCGCATACCAAACCTTCCATGGCTTTGCCTCGCCCTGCGCGTGTTGGATCCAGGCTCTGGCAATTGAAGCGGTGCCTTCCGGGCGCAGAGCGATGTGGCGTTCACCTTTGTCAAGGAAGTCGTACATCTCCTTGCGAACAAGGTCGGTCCCCTCGCCTACGCGAGAGAACACACCGATCTCCTCAAACATCGGGCTTTGAACCAACCCATACCCGGCTCGGGTCACATGGCCGGCGAAAAGCGCAATGAGGGCCTGCCAGCGATCAGATTCAGGAGGCAGGACGTCGCGAGTTCCGGTTGGGGCCTTGAACGGCTCAATGCGGGGACTCGTCGGCTCGGACACGACCAGTGATCCTACCGGTGCCCTTCCCTCGCTCACGAACCCTTTGACCAGAACTTCTTGCTAGCGATCTCCGAGATCGCCATCACCGTCGGAGTCACCCTTGCCGGGCAACACCCGGTAGGCGTCGTAGATGCCATCAATCTTCTTGATCGACCAAAGAAGAGGGCTCAACTGTGACACCTCGCCCAATTCGAAATCGAAACGCATCGATGAGATTCGGTCGGAGCCGGTCACCGTGTTGCACGACACGATATTGACGTGGTGATCGGCTAATGCTGCAGATACGTCACGAAGAAGGCGTGAACGATCGAGACCCTTCACTTCAATCGAAGCGATGAACATTGCAGCGATATCGGTATCCCACTCGGCGTCGATAAGGCGATCAGCTTGTCCGTCGGAAAGAGACATGGCATTTGCGCAATCGGATCGATGAACCGATACGCCGCGGCCTCGGGTAACGAAGCCCATGATTTCGTCGCCCGGAACCGGAGTACAGCACCGCGACAGACGAACCATGACATCGTCGAGACCTTCGACATGCACACCCGATGGACTTCCTCCGACGCGTCCCGAACGTCGCGGCGCACGGACTGTGGTCGACAACTGTTCTTCACGGCCCGGCTCGGCCGACTCAAGCTTTTTACGAATTCGTTCAGCAACCGACTGCGCAGACTGGTGTCCACCGCCGATTGCCGCATGCAGCGACTCGAGATCGGTGTAATTGAGATCCGTCGCAATTTCGTCAAGGACCCGAGATTGACGGATCTTCTGCACCGGAAGTCCTTCGCGACGAAGAGCCTTAATGAGATCATCATTGCCATTCTCAATTGCGTCTTCGCGTCGTTCTCGCGAATGCCAGGCCTTGATCTTGTTTGCGGCCTTATGAGAAACCACAAAGCGCAACCAGTCCTGCGAGGGACCGCTGCTTTCCACCTTCGACGTAAAGATCTCAACCGAATCGCCCGATTGCAGCTCCGTATCGAGCGCTACTAGACGCCCATTGACGCGCGCACCGATGCAGGAATGACCCACATCGGTATGAATCGCGTAGGCGAAATCAACAGTGGTAGCACCTAGGGGAAGTGTGACCACCTTACCCTTGGGGGTGAAGACGAACACTTCGTCCTGGTCAAGATCAATTTTGAGATTGGCCATGAACTCTGATGGGTCAGAAGTTTCAGTTTGCCAATCGACGATTCGGTTTAGCCATGCCAGATCGGCAGAGCTTTCGTTGTTGTCCTTGTAATTCCAGTGGGCCGCAACACCGAACTCGGCTCGGCGATGCATTTCAAGAGTTCGGATCTGAACTTCGAGAGATTTGCCACCGGGACCAACCACGGTGGTGTGAAGCGATTGGTAGAGGTTGAACTTGGGCATCGCCACGTAGTCCTTGAAGCGCCCCTGCACCGGCTTCCATGTTGCGTGAATCGAACCAAGCGCCGCGTAACAGTCCTTTACGGTGCCAACGATGACCCGAATCGCGACGAGATCAAAGATCTCGTCGAAGTCGCGACCTTTCACCACCATTTTCTCGTAGATGCTCCACAAGTGCTTTGGTCGGCCTGTGACTTCGGCGGTGATGTGGAGTTCGCTAAGGCGGCCACGGACGTCTTCAAGAACATTGGTCAGGTAGACATCGCGCTCTGGGGCACGGGTGGCCACCATGTGATCGATTTCTGCATATCGCTTTGGGTGAAGCGAAGCGAAACAAAGATCTTCAAGCTGCTGTTTGAGCTCCTGCATGCCAAGGCGATGGGCAAGTGGCGCATAAATGTCGAGGGTCTCCTGCGCCGTGCGGTGCTGCTTCCATGCGGGCATTGCAGCAACGGTCCGCATGTTGTGCAGTCGATCGGCAAGCTTGATGATCAGGACGCGGAGATCTTTGGCCATCGCCACGAGCATTTTGCGAACAGTGGCCGCCTGTTGAGCTTCTTTGCTGTCGAACTTGATTCGATCGAGTTTCGTGACGCCGTCCACAATTCGGGCGACGTCCTCACCGAATTCTTTCTCAACATCAATCAGGGTTGCGCCGGTGTCTTCTACTGCATCGTGTAAAAGTGCGGCAGCGATTGTGACGTCGTCAAGGCCAAGCTCGGCACAGATTTTTGCCACCGCAACTGGGTGCGTGACATAGGGCTCGCCTGACTTACGGGATTGACCTTCGTGCGAAGCCGCCGCTCGGTCATAGGCGCGCGTTATTAGGGACGCTGATGAACGCGGGTGATGGGATTGAAAGATTGCAACAAGCGGGGCGACCTCTTCGGATGGCGCTGCGACATGACGTCGCCAGGGCAGCACACGATTGACAGTCGCCATTCGTTAGACCCTCGCCCCGGCATGACCGGGAGGACATGGCCCAAAAGCCGTTCTGACTGCACTCATCATGGCTCCACCGTACAGGCGAAGCGTCCCCGCACCGACCCTTTAGTCAGCGCTTGCGTTGGTTCTTGCGCGGCCGCGGCGGAATCACAACAGAAGGTGATGCGGCTGGTGCCGATTTTTCCGCAGAATCTGCTGCTGATGCTGTAGAGGATGCCATTGAGGTCGCCGAGATGACCGGCGAACCCGCACCCATTCGATCAACCCGCTCAGTGGAGCGTGTGACGTCCACACCTTGGGATTGCAGTCGCTCGCGGATCGCCTTGTATTTGGATTCGCGTTCTTTCAAGGCGACGAGAACAGGTGCGGCAACGAAGACCGACGAGTAGGCGCCAGCGAGCATTCCGACCGTGAGTGCCACTGCGAACTCCTGCAGAGTCACGGCACCCATGATGAATGCTCCGACGATCAACAACGAAAGAACTGGCAATAGCGAAGAGACCGTCGTGTTGATCGAACGCAGAAGCACCTGGTTCATCGACAACGACGTCATTTGCCCATAGGTCATGCGCCCGCTTTGACCCACGAGTCCTTCGTTTTCCTTGATTTTGTCGTCGACCACGATCGTGTCGTAAATCGAGTAGCCCAAAATCGTGAGGAAAGCGATCACGGTCCCGGGCGAAACCTCAAACTGAAAAATGGAATACACGCCGACAGAAATCAAAACGTCGTGGACCACCGCGAACACTGCGGCAACGGCCATTCTCCACTCAAGGCGAATCGAGAGGTAGATAAGAATCGCGATCGCAAAGAAGATAAGAGCTCGAATTGCCGATGCCGTGACGTCCGATCCCCATGACGCGCCAACGGTCGAGACACTCACTTCAGAAACATCGGTACCAGCAAGATCGGCGAGAGTCTGACGAACTTCGACCGTGTGTTCAGGTGTACTTTCCGGACCTTGCACCCTGAGTATGTCGGAACCAACGATCTGAATTTTCGCCTGACCCTCACCTACAGAGTTGAGCTCGGACCTAGCTTCCTCGACCGAGACTCCAGGAGCGCGGACTTCCCAAGAAACTCCGCCTTCAAAGTCGATACCGAGATTCAAGCCGCGAGTCGTCAGCGAAACGATGCTTGCGATCACCAGGACCACCGAAATAGCAAGACCGCGCTTCCACCACTTCAAGAAGTCGATGTTTGTTTGACCGCGATTGATTCGCGACATCCAATTCATCGACTGACCTCCGCTTGGATGCGCGCCTGGCCGGCACGCGATGTTTGTTGGGGGATTTCTGCGGGGAGACCCAATATCCGAGGATGCGCACGAAGGAACTTCGATCGCGTGCAGAGTTTGACCACAGGCCGCATAAACGACCAGGACATCAAGATGTCAAGCGCCGTCGAAAGTCCGAGATAGAACGCGAACCCTCGTACTGGCCCAACGGTGAGCCACCAAAGAAGACCTGCGCCAATCAACGAAGCAACGTCGGCCTTCACGATCGTCGAAAATGCCGTAACGAACGACTTGTCGGTCGAGCTTCTAATCGGACGTCCCTTGTAGACGTCTTCTTTGAGGTGCTCGTAGTACACAACGTTCGAGTCGAGTGAAACACCCACCGAAACAATGATGCCGGTGATTCCGGCCAAAGTCAGTGCCAAACCGTTGTTCGAACCAAGCCAAGAAATCATTGACCAAAGCAATGCGCCCTCAACAGCCAATTTCGCGATCGCAAGGAAACCAAGGGCCCGGTAGAAGGCAATCATGTAGGCGGCCACAAGCAGGATTCCGACAAGTCCGGCAACGAGACCCGCTTGCAACGCGTCGCGTCCAAGGGTCGCTGAAACAATTTGCGCTTGCTGCTGTTCGAATTCCACCGGCAAGGCGCCGTACTTCAATGAAGTCGCAAGATCCTTCGCCGTCCGTTCCGTAAATGACCCTGAAATTTCGATCTGGTCGGCTTGGAAACTTTGGCTATTGATACTCGGCGCAGAAAGCACACGACCGTCGAGCACGATCGCCAACTGGCCTGTGGGGCAGGTCGAACTCTTTGAGAAGCACTGGCCCGCAATGGCATTGAAACCACCAATTCCGTCAGCGCCACTCTTAAAAGTTGGCGCAACGATCCATTGGCCTGACTCAGAGAGATTGGCGCGAGCCGTTTCAAGCGCGCTGCCCGTAAGCGATACAGGACCAACGGCGTATGAGCCCACGAGCAGACCATCGTCACATTGCGGAAGTATGGCTTGACCGCCTGCATTGACCTCTTCGGCAGAAAGACCCGATACACAAACATCGAGGGGCAAACCGCCCACAGTCTTGGTTGGGTCGATCGTCGTCGTTGGGATCGATGCTTCAGGCGTCACAGTTGTCGTGGTTGCGGTTGGATCGCCAACGGTCGTGGTCGTCGCTTCCTGCGGATCAACCGGGACATTGGCGAGCACTGGGCGGAACTGAAGTTCTGCGGTCTGACCAACAAGTTCAAGCGCGCGCTCTTTGTCCTTCACCCCGGGAATCTGGATGAGGATGTTGTTGCCCTGACGAGTAATTTCCGGTTCAGCAACGCCGATCGCGTCAATTCGCTGACGAATAATCGTAATTGCTTGATCAATCGTTTCGTTATCGACCTCTTGAACGGGCTTCAAAACGACGGACACGCCACCTTGAAGATCAAGCCCAAGAAGTGGTTTATTGCCGGCAACAAACGTGTAGATCAGTGCCGCTCCGGCAATCACGACGATCACTACGAGCGAACGAAACCCATGCAGGCGTCTCACGCGTCTGTGCCCTCGTCGTCGGTTTTACCAGTGTCGTCGGTCTCGACCACAGACGGGTCGACAACCTGCGATGCAATGGCTCGACGAGCGATTTTGATCTCAACGCCAGGCGCCACCTGCAGAAGGACCATGGCTTCGCTGACCTCGACGAGTGTGCCGTAGATACCGGAGCCAGTCATGACCTCGTCCCCGACAGCCAATGACTGAACGAAGGCATTGTGGCGCTTGAGTTCGCGCTGCTTTGGGAGAATCAGTACTACCCAAGCGACAACGAACAAAACAATGATGATGAGGAAGGACATGGTTTCGGAAGGTCTCGTTCGTAGGGGTTCTAGGGTGCAAACGGAGACACGTTAGCCCTCTTCACTCCTGCCCCATTATTCGGCTCCGGCGAGGTTCAGTCCCAGACCGCTGCCACCGATGCCCGGAATTGGTCGTAGGTGCCAGACACGATCGCAGCCTGAGCCGCCTCCATAAGTCGCAGCAGCCAGTGCACGTTGTGAATTGTGGTCAACCGGGCGGCGGTTGGCTCGCTCACCATCAGAAGATGACGCAGATAGGCCCTCGACCAGCGGGAACAGGCCTCGCAGGTGCACCCCGGCTCCAGTGGGTCGGGATCATCGGCGAATCGGGCATTGCGCAGGTTCATCCTTCCCGAGCTGGTGAGAATCGTCCCATGGCGCGCGAGCCGAGTCGGCAAGACGCAATCGAACATGTCGACTCCGAGGGCGACGGCCTCGACGATGCTCACCGGATCCCCGACACCCATCAGATAGCGGGGTCGGTCAGTCGGCAGCACATCAGTGACCGCAGAGAGGGCCGGAAGCATCTCGGCTCTGGTCTCGCCTACGGAGAGACCACCGATGCCGTAGCCGTCGAAGCCAATCTCGAGGGTGCGCTCAGCGCTCTCGGTGCGCATGACCACATCGACACCCCCTTGAACGATGCCGAACTGCGCCTGCTTCGAACCGGCTTCACGCGCTGGTGCATGCGCTGCTTTCGCACGACCCGCCCACAGAACGGATCGTTCAAGAGCCGCGCGCACGACGGCCTCAGAAGAC
Organism: Actinomycetota bacterium; assembly: GCA_005787345.1. GTDB lineage: Bacteria > Actinomycetota > Acidimicrobiia > Acidimicrobiales > Acidimicrobilacustridaceae > Acidimicrobilacustris. The sequence continues at coordinate 3,318 of SYBH01000162.1, read as the reverse complement.
GGAAGCGGCGGACAAACGTCGAGGACCATCTGAATATCCGAACCCAGTTTTTGCTGAACCTCGACACTCCCCTCGGGGCTGAGGTGGTGATAGCTGCCGTCGTAAGTCGACTTGAACGTCGCTCCCTCGTCATTCACTTTTGGCTCAAGCGAAAAAATCTGAAAGCCGCCGGAATCTGTCAACACGTGACCATGCCAGTCGGCGAAACCGTGGAGACCGCCAAAACGCTCGATGAGGTCGGCACCAGGTTTCAACATGAGGTGATAGGTGTTGCCCAAAATGACTTCAGCACCGAGCTTCTCGAGATCGGCTGACGTCAGCGTGCGAACGGCGGCCCGAGTGCCCACGGGCATGAAGCAGGGAGTGCGAAACAAACCACGCGCGGTGTGCACAACACCGGTTCGAGCGAACCCATCAGTTGCATCAATCTGCAAACGAAGGACGGTTTCAGTTGCGTCTGTACTCAACACTTCTCCCGTGACATCGAAAAAATATTCTCATCTGGGCTCCATGTCACCACAACTGACCCTTTGAGGGCGTTATCGTCGTCGACATGTCAGATACCTCCCACAACACCTACTTCGACGGTGGCGTTCAGAGTCTCGGCTTCGAGACTGCTGCGGGTCGAGCCACCGTTGGCGTCATCGCCCCCGGCACCTATGACTTCAACACCGATGCACCCGAGCGCATGACAGTGGTGAACGGAGTTCTCGAGGCAATCGTCGACGGTGAGAGCGACTGGGAGATCTATCCCAAGGGATCGGGTTTCGAAGTTCCAGCTTCGAGCCATTTCCAGGTACGAGCCGAAGCGCCTGCGGCCTACCTTTGCGAATTCCTCTAAATCGGAACTGACAACTCAGCGACGCGTCAGCAACATCGCATCGCCAAAGGACAAGAAGCGGTAGCCGTCGCCTAGTGCGTAGGCATAGAGATCGCGCCACCTCGGCCCGACGAACGCATCAATCATGACAATCAGCGACGACTTGGGCAGATGGAAGTTGGTCATCATCTGATCCACCACCAAAAAGTCGTAGTCGCCGTGTATGAAGAGTTCCGTTCGACCTTCGTTCACCCCGAAGGCAGCTGCGCTTTCAAGGGCTCGTACCGCTGTGGTTCCAACTGCGACCACTCTCCCACCATTCGCTTTCGTTCGAGCACATTTCTCGAGAGTTTCTTGGGGAACGCGGAAGGCCTCTCCGTGCATTTCGTGATCTTCAATACGATCAGTTGCGATCGGTCGGAACGTACCGAGGCCAACCACAAGTTCAACATCAGCGCGACTGATGCCCCGTTCCAGACATCGAGCCAGGACCTCGGGTGTGAGATGAAGTCCCGCAGTTGGGGCCGCGGCAGAAGCGGGCCGCTCCGAGAAAACAGTTTGGTAGCGCTCTTGCTCCGCCAGCGCCTCGGTGATGTAGGGAGGAAGCGGCATCACTCCGAACTCTTCAAGGACATCGAGTAACGGGCCGTCTACGTCGATCGTCACAACCCGGCGGCCATCGCCTAGATCCTCGTCAACCGACACTTCAAGCCCAGTTCCATCGACGGGACGAACGATCGTGCCCGGAGGCAGTTTCCGCCCGGGTCGAACCAATGCCTCCCAGCGCGACTGCCCCGAATCTGACAACGAACCACCGTCGAGTCGTTCAAGAAGGAGCACTTCAACAGCAGCGCCTGTCGCTTTCTGTAATGCGAGTCGAGCTGGAAGTACTCGTGTCGTGTTGAGAACAAGGAGATCGCCGGGCTCGAGTAGATCTGGAAGATCTCGAACGATGAGATTTTCAGGAGGATTCGCCGCACCACGATCGACGAGGAGCCGCGCCGTATCGCGCTCAGGTAACGGGTGCTGCGCAATCGCCGACTGGGGCAGTTCGTAATCGAATGCAGCAGTTTCCATAGCGAGCCGAGGCTAGATCCTGACCAGTCTCAGCCTGTTTCGACAGGGCGTGGACTCGTTGCGAGTATCGCCAACGCACCTGCCAGTAGGACGCAAGCAACCAAAAGTGGCCAGCCAGCGCCGAATCGGGTGAGAAACGCACCGAGAATCGCTCCGCCAAAGAAGATCACGATCGACCCTGATCTCCGCAGCCAGTGATAGTTATCGCCACCCACCACTTTCAATTCCGAAATCAATCCTGTAAACGTCACCGTCATCATGTTTGTTGCGACATCAGCGATTCCATGCCGGCGCATGAGCCCATTCTGAATTCCCATCGCGCATGCCAAGAGGCTCACCACGACGTCACGACTCATTCCCACCGAACCGGCATCAGTCGCAAAGGCGAGCACTGTCGCAATCACGACAAGCGCTAGTTCAGCCGAGAAGCCAATCTTCCGTTCGAGCTTCTTATCGGAACCGCGCATCAGGAGTCCACTGAGAAGTGCGCCAATAGCGAATGCCAAAATCGCAGCGAGGTAGCGCAACGGCGTTGCGTCACCAATCTGCTCTCCGGTTCCAATTCGAAACGCCAACAACAAAATATTGCCAGTCATGATCTCGGCGAAGACGCCTCCGAGTGCGAGGAAACACGCGGCGTCAACGAGACCGCACACTGCTGCGATGAGCAGGAGTCCACTGAGATAGGACGGTCGTCGCATTGGTAGTGAGCGTACTGTTTACCGCTCCCACAACCGGAGTCAATGCACTAGTTACGCCTCGAACATGCTGCGCGAAGGATCGGCCGTGAGCGGTGCGCTGGCGGGTGCAACCATGCCGAGATGAGCCCAAGCCGCGGGAGTGGCCACGCGACCGCGTGGCGTTCGCATGAGCAGCCCCTGTTGGATGAGGAACGGTTCGTAGACGTCTTCAACTGTTTCTTCGGCTTCGCCAATGCTTATGGCCAAGGTGCCAAGCCCAACCGGGCCGCCACCGAACTTCTGGCACAGGTTGGAAAGCACGGCGCGGTCGACTTTGTCGAGTCCGAGGTCGTCGACGCCAAACACCGCAAGGCCCTCGTGTGCAGTTGCTTCATCGATACGGCCATCGCCACGAACCTCGGCGAAGTCACGAACCCGACGAAGAAGACGATTAGCGATACGAGGTGTGCCGCGGGCGCGTCGAGCGATCTCGGAAGCACCGCCGTCGTCGATACCGATACCGAGAATGCCGCCAGCGCGCGTAACGATCGATTGCAGTTCGTCGGCGTCGTAGTAATCGAGTCGGGCTACTAAACCGAAGCGGTCGCGCAGGGGGCCCGTGATGAGGCCCGTGCGTGTCGTGGCTCCGACGAGGGTGAACCGTGGCAGATCGAGGCGAATCGAACGAGCAGCGGGGCCTTTGCCCAACACAATGTCGAGCTGAAAATCTTCCATCGCCGG
>SYBH01000161.1 GCA_005787345.1 Actinomycetota bacterium | reverse complement strand
TCTTCGAAAATGACGTCGTCCATCTTTGATCCGGTTTCAACCAATGCACTGGCGATGATTGTGAGCGAACCACCTTCTTCGAGATTCCGGGCCGCACCGAAGAACTTCTTCGGCGGGTAGAGGGCTCCGGTATCGATACCGCCGGACATCACTCGACCAGTCGCAGGCGCAGCCAGGTTGTAGGCCCGTGCAAGGCGGGTGATGCCGTCGAGGACGATTACGACGTCTCGACCTTCCTCGACCAAACGCTTTGCACGTTCAAGAACGAGTTCCGCAACAGACGTGTGCTCTTCGGCGGGGCGGTCGAACGTCGACGCAATGACTTCCCCGTTCACCGAACGACGCATATCGGTGACTTCTTCGGGACGCTCGTCAACAAGAAGCACCATTAGATGAACGTCGGGATTGTTTTCGGAGATCGACTTTGCGATCTGCTTCATGATCGTGGTCTTGCCCGCTTTCGGCGGAGCAACAATGAGGCCGCGCTGGCCCTTTCCGATCGGAGCAAGAAGATCGATGATTCGAGTCGTCATGTTGTACGGCTCATCACGAGAAGAAAGCGTGAGGCGCTCGTCGGGAAACAATGGCGTGAGGTCGTCGAATCGACGACGGTCGCGAGCCGAATCAGGTGCTCCCCCATTAACAGAGTCGATGCGAAGCAGCGCCGGATTCTTTTCGTTACGAGCGGCAGGGCGACTTGTTCCGACGATGACGTCACCACGACGAAGCGAGAACTGGCGGGTTTGTTTGACTGACACATACACATCGTCACGAGTCGGCAAATAGCCGTTTACCCGAATGAATCCGTAGCCCTCGTCGCGAAGATCGAGAACGCCTGAAACCTCAACAGGTTCGCCTGACCACGGTTCATCGGCACGCGCTTCGAAACGTTCGCCGCCGCGATCACGACCGCGGCGCCGGCGACGACGGCCGCCACCCTCGCCATCATCACCATCTGTGTCGGTTCCAACCGAAGGTCGGGATGCAACATCGTCCGCGCTCGCAGTAGGGGTTTCGTCATCAACATCGCGGTCATCGACATGATCGGCATCGTCATCGCTCGATGCCTCTTCCTCAATAGCAACGACCTCGTCGATCTCTTCATCGTCGTCGGCGACAGGCGCGTCTTCGACTACTGCAACCTTCGGCGGACGCCCCCGGCGCGGCTTGGGTGGTGCAGGCTCGGAATCGGCGATGAGGTCAAGAATCAGATCGATCACATCGGCCTTCTTCGCTCGCGAACCGGGCTTGCCGCCTAGGGTCGACGCAATCGTCAGAAGCTCGTCACGATCTTTCGCTTCAAGCGTGGCGCGTTGATCTTTCTCAGACATCGGGACCTCGTTCCTCCCGGACGCAATCGACCGGGTGAGATAGGGAGAACTTCGGAAAGGAAGTGCACTGCGGTACGGGAGAGACATCGCCTCGATCGAAGCAATGGTCCGTCGGACGACGGGGAGACACCGGACCAGCCGAAGCGGTCACAAGCGACATCGGCAGGTTAGTGGCGTCCGGTGAGGACAACCAAGAAGGTCAACGAGCGACCAATTGCCCCATGAGCTCATGGCCAGGTACGACAGGCATCTCGGCAACGCCATCTTCGGTATAGGCCCCACCAAGGCCATCGGCTGTGGAGTCGAACAGCAGGTAGGGAACCGCGTCGGGCGTATGGGTGCGGAGTGCAAGTGGCGTGGCGTGATCGGGCAGCAGCAACATTCGCCACGGACCGCTCGCATCGAGAGATTCAACGAGGCCCGCGAGGATTCGTGAATCCCAGTTTTCGAGCGCTCGAACTTTTTCCTCGACGTTGCCAGCATGTCCAGCTTCGTCTGTGGCTTCGACGTGGATGATGAAAAGGTCGAGCCCATTATCGAGTCCGTCGACGGCACAATCGCGCTTGCCTTCATAATCGGTGTCGTACCAACCAGTGGCGGTTTCAAGTTCGACAACTTCGATATCGGTAAGGACGCCAAGGCCGCGAACAAGGTCGACGGCAGTAACCAGTCCAGCCTTAAGCCCATAGGTGCTTTCAAACGATGGCATTTGTGGTTGAAACCCTTGGCCCCACAGCCACACCGTGTTCGCGTCAATGTCGAAATCAGCGAGAATCTCGCGCGATGCATCCATTACTCGCTGAAGCTTCGATGCTGCTGCACCAGTCGGCCACACAAGCGGCTTACCCGTTAGGTCGTGCGGCGGCGCGCACTCGGCCTCGGCCCAATCAGCAGGGGCAACCATGATGTGCCGGTATTGAACGCCGCGATGAAACTCAATGCCTTCATCGGCGAACGCTTTGTGCATTGCTTCGATCGCCGCTGCTGCACGCTCAGTGGGTGGATGCCCACCAGCGAAGTCGATCATGGTTCCGTCGTCGCCGATCGTTGACAAATTGCAGCGATAGGCCACCTGGTCAGGACGAAGTTTCAAACCGAGTGCGGCTGCCTCGATCGGAGCGCGACCGGTGTGATAGGCGGCCGGGTCGTAACCAAAGATCGACATGTTGCCAACGTCGGAACCAGGGGGAAGTCCCGGAGGGATGACCGCAGCGCGTCCAAGTGTTGAGCGCGCAGCGATGCGATCGAGCACGGGGGTATTCGCTACTTGGAGGGGCGTGCGACCGCCGAGCTCAGCAAGCGGCTCGTCGGCACAACCGTCGGGGACACAGACCACGTATTTCATCGGATCAACAGTCTGCCCGAAGATCTCGTCATACGGCAGATCGGCCTCAGGGCTGATCGAGGATTTCTTCGATTCGTCCCCGCACCGTGGCGAAATCGTTGGCGCAAACTTCAAACTGCTCGGGGCGATCGAAAAGATCAGCAAGGTGCGCTGGCAATGGGGGGCGAACGGTTGACGCCGCCTCGACCGCATCGGGGAACTTCGCCGGATGGGCAGTGGAAAGCACCACCATTGGCACCGATGCATCGGCCCGCGCTTGGCGGGCTGCGGCCAAGCCGACCGCTGTGTGCGGATCGAGCAGCATTCCGCTTCGCTCAAATTCGGCGGCGATGGTCGAAGCGGTTTGCGCATCGTCAATTCGAGCAGCCGACCAGTGATCGGCGAGCAACTCGAGCCGATCCCCGCTGACCGACACCGTGCCCTCGGCGCGGAACCGAGCCATGAGTTCAGCGATAGCAGCACCGTCGCGACCATGGATCTCGAACAACAGTCGCTCAAGATTCGACGACACTTGGATGTCCATACTCGGACTGAGCGTGGGATGAACCTCACCGATTGTCATAGTTCCGGTTGTGAGGAACTGCGTCAGAATGTCGTTGCGATTCGAGGCCACGATGAACTGCGAAATGGGCGTGCCAATCCGTTGCGCTCCGTAGCCGGCGAATACGTTCCCGAAGTTGCCGGTGGGAACAGAGAACGCGACTGGTCGACCAGCACCACCACCAAGGCGCACAGCGCAGGTGACGTAATAAACCATCTGCGCCATAACTCGGGCCCAGTTGATTGAGTTCACCGCCGAAAGGTTCCGGGATTCACGAAACTGAACATCGGCAAACAACGCCTTGACTATGTCTTGGCAATCGTCGAACGTGCCTTCTACGGCGATGTTGTGCACGTTCGGCGAGTGCACCGTCGTCATCTGACGACGCTGGACATCGGAGACTCGACCAGCGGGATGAAGAATGAAGACTTCAGCGGTAGGACGATCGCGAAGCGCTTCGATTGCGGCGCCGCCGGTATCGCCTGACGTCGCACCAACAATCGTTACCTTCTCGCCTCGGCGCGTAAGTTCGTGATCGAACAGACGGCCCACCAACTGAAGGGCGATGTCCTTAAACGCGAGCGTTGGCCCATGAAACAGCTCGGCGAGCCAGATGTTGTCTCCGAGATCAACGATCGGCACGACTTCATCGGTTGAGAACGTTGCGTAGGCGTCGGCAACGATGGCCGCAAACGCGTCTCGATCAACGGAACCTTCGACAAACGGCCACATCACCTCGGTAGCGATTTCGGAATAGGACATCGACTCGAAGCGCTCGAGCGCACCAACGGTGAGTGATGGCCATTGCGATGGAACGTACAAACCTCCATCGATTGCCAGTCCTGCAAGCAGGACATCGGCAAAGCCAAGTTCGGGGGCTGCGCCACGGGTGCTGACGTAGGTGATCGGAGCCATTAGCGGTCTGCCTCAATGAGAACGCGAATCGTGGAACCAATGCTTCGCACTGAATCGAGCACACCGAGTGCATCGAGCGTGGAGCGGACATCGCTTTGTGACGCCGGATGAATGATGAGATCGATACGAGCTTCATTGGCTGCGTCGTCGGGGCCGGACAATGAGTGTTGTTCCATTGAGTCAATCGACACACCGTGTTCGCCGAAGACTCCTGCGATCGCAGCGAGTACACCAGATCGATCATCAACTCGAAGGCTGAGATACCACGCCGCTTCGAGTTGACCACTTGGACGGATTGCCATTGGCACAAAGGCTCCGAGCGATGCATGAGCGCCACTCTGCAGATTCACCGCTGCGTCGACCAAGTCGCCCAGAACCGCAGACGCCGTGGGATCGCCGCCAGCGCCGCGTCCGTAGAACATGAGATCGCCCACGGCTTCACCTTGAACGAAGACCGCATTGAAACTGTCGCGTACTGCCGCAAGAGGATGTGCGTTCGGCACGAGACAGGGGTGGACGCGAGCAGAAAGTTCGTCACCGTTTGGTCCCGAAAATCGCTCGGCAATTGCAAGGAGTTTGATGGCGAAGTCGTGACGTTTCGCAAATGCGATGTCGTCGGAAGTGATCTTCGAAATTCCTTCGCACTCAACATCGGCGCCCGTGACTTCTGCACCAAAGGCAATCGATGCGACGATCGCAATCTTTGCGGCGGCATCGTGACCCTCAACGTCGGCGGTGGGATCAGCCTCTGCATAACCCAAAGACTGCGCTTCGGCGAGAGCATCGGAATAGTCGGCGCCCGCTTCGCTCATGCGAGTGAGGATGTAATTCGTTGTTCCGTTCATGATGCCCATGACGCGAAGAACGGGCTCGGCAAGTAGCGACTCACGCAATGGTCGAATGAAGGGGATACCGCCAGCGACTGCGGCTTCAAAGAGCAAATCGACTCCAGCCGCTTCGGCCGCAGCGAACAGCTCTGAACCATGCGCAGCGAGAAGTGCCTTGTTGGCGGTAATGACCGGCTTGCCGGCACCAAGCGCGGCGAGGAGGAGTTCACGCGCTGGCGAAATTCCGCCCATAACCTCGACGATGACGTCGATAGAGGGGTCAGTGGCTACCGCCATCGCATCGGAAGTGACTACAGCGCTTTCGACGCTGATTGGACGACTCCGGGAAACATCACGGACAGCGATCCTGGAGATCTCAAGCGAAAGCCCGGTTCGAGCATGAATCGTGGCGTTTTGTCGATCGACAAGCGCGACGAGCGACGCCCCGACCGTCCCACAACCTAAGACTCCGACTCGAACGACAGATCCATCCACGGCCGAAAGGCTACCGGCGCTGCGCCATGAGCCCCGACGGAGTTTCCGGAAAGAGAGCGACCTAGCCAGCGATAACGCTGACGATGGTCACCAATGCCGTCACGGCCAGCAAAAGCGTGACCAACCCACGGAATCGAGTGGGATCAATATGGCCTCGGAACCGGTGACCAAGAAAGAAACCCACAACAAGAGCCGGACCCGCCACCAGGAGCGACCACGCGACGTCAGTAGTGAAATGTCCAGTGGCGGCAAACAGCGCCAACGACACGACACTGACTGAGACAAGCACCCAGGAAATCGTGCCTCGGAAAACCTGCGGAGTGAAGTGTCGGGCGTGCAATGCCATCACAAGCGGCGGGCCATTGGTCGACAACGAGGTACTCAAAACTCCGGCAACGAATCCGGCGCCAAGATCGACTGGCATGCTCGCGCGCTCAAGCCTGAAACCTCGAAGATTCACAATCAAAAACACAATGATCACCGCAGCGAGACCGATTTTGAGTTGTTGAGAGGTCGCAAATGTGAGGATGACAAGACCGAGCGGCATCCCAACAAATGCCGACAGCACAAGGCGCTTGATTGTCGGCCGATCCCCGTGGTGACGTTCCGTCCAAGCCTGCCCGCCGCTCGTGAACGTACTCAAGGTTGCTGAGATCACAACTGCCAACTCGGTCGGAACCACCATCGACATAATCGGCACCGCAAGCAGAGAGAACCCAAATCCCGTGACTGTTTGGACCATGGACGAGAAGAAAACTGCGAGTCCAATCAGGACAAATTCAGACGTCGACACGAACTGCCTCAGTCGACTTCGAGAAGAAGGAGGTCGTCGAGGGTCTCGCGACGAACCACGAGGCGAGCTTCCCCGTTGGCAACAAAGACAACCGCAGGTCGGGTGACTTTGTTGTAGTTGGATCCCATGGAGTGCCCGTAGGCGCCAGTCACCGGCGTCGCGAGAATGTCTCCGACAACTAGATCTGAAGGCACAACTGCATCACGCACAAGGATGTCGCCCGATTCACAATGCTTTCCCACCACGGTGACGACACGATCGCGATCGGCGCCAACTTCTCGCGGAAGGAACGCCTCGTAACCACTGCCATAAAGAACTGGGCGAGGGTTATCGCTCATACCGCCATCGACAGAGACATAGGTGCGAATTCCAGGAATGTCTTTGATGGTCCCCACCGAATAGAGGGTGACTGCCGCTTGAGCCACGAGGGCGCGGCCGGGCTCAGCCGTGACATGTGCGTCGATACCTGCGATTGCGCACGCAGCCTTTACGGCGGCACCCCATTCGGTAATCGAATCCGATTCTTCACCGGACACGTAAGCAACGCCGAGTCCTCCGCCAACGGAGAACTCCGGCAACTCATACTTCTGCACAAACGGGGCCATGACCTCGATCGCCATCTCGAAGAACCTGGCATCGAATACCTGAGAACCGATGTGAGCGTGGAGACCAACAAGATCGATCGCAGGTGACGCGGCCGCTCGCAGAACTGCCGCATCGGCCTGGCCACTTGCAAGGCCGAAACCAAATTTGGAGTCGTCCTGACCAGTGCGCACGAACTCATGCGTATGTGCTTCGACACCAGGGGTGACACGAATCAGCGCTTTCGGAACTGCTAGTCCCTCAGCGACAAGCGCTTCGATGCGATCAATCTCATCGAAGGAATCGATGATGATGCGGCCGATGCCTTCGGACATCGCGGTTCGAAGTTCCGCGGTGCTCTTGTTGTTTCCGTGCAGGACGAGACGATCGGCGGGCACACCCGCAGATCGCGCGACGTGATACTCGCCACCGGTTGAAACATCGAGGTTGCAGCCTTCTTCGGCAGCAAGCCGCGCCATCGCCTTACATAAAAACGCCTTCGTAGCGAAATTCACGCCGACACCAAACGCAGCAACAGCTTCACGACATCGCGCACGAAGATGCGCTTCGTCATAGACAAATAGCGGAGTTCCGAACTGCTCCGCGAGTTCAAGGGTGTCGCAGCCACCAATGATGAGCTGGCCTTTGTCGCCGATCGTGGCGGTATCTGGAAGCAACGAGAGAGGAAGCGCGTTCATCGGATGCTCACATCTGGTCGGGCGCGCTGACACCCAACAAGTCGAGACCGATTGCGAGACCAACCGATGCAGATTCAACAAGATGCAAGCGGGCTTGGGTGAGTTCGGCAGAGACGCCATCGCCCATCACATAACAGTCGTGGTAAAAGCCGTGCACTGCACCAGCGAGTTCACGCACCCACGTAGCGATCCGATGCGGAGCGCGATCAGTTGCCGCTGTTGCCACCGTGTCGGGAAGTTCCGAGAGCGCACGAAGCACATCGAGTTCGCGCTCATGAACAAGAAGCGAAAGATCGACCTGGGCCAACGGCATGATTGCGACGCTTCGCTCGGCTGCGACGCGAAAGATGGACTGAATGCGGGCATACGCCATTTGCACGTAATACACGGGGTTATCCATCGCCCGGCTCTTCACGACGTCGTAATCGAATGTCTGCGTCGAATCGATGGACTGAAGCAGATACGTGAGTCGGGCCGCATCGGCTCCAACTTCGTCGAGCACCTCGGCGAGTTCGACGATGTCGCCCGCACGCTTCGAGAAGCGAACGGGTTCGCCACCTTTGAGCAGATTGACCAACTGGATGATGGCGCATTCGAGTTCTGAAGGGTCGTGTCCGAGCGACTGCATCGCTGCTTTCATGCGCGGCACATAACCGTGATGGTCGGCTCCCCACACATCGATGAGAAGGTCGTAGCCACGAGAGAACTTGTCGCGGTGATACGCGATATCGGGAAGCAAATAGGTGAACTCACCGTCGCTCTTGACGAGCACGCGATCTTTGTCATCGCCGTAATCAGTAGAGCGAAGCCAGACCGCTCCGCCTTCGTCATAGACAACGCCACGTTCACGAAGATCGGCCAGGGTCACATCGATGACACCAGACGCAACCATCGACTTCTCACTGAACCAATTATCGAATTCGACATTCATCCGACTGAGGGTGAGTCGGTGATCGGCGACCGCTCGGTCTTCGCCCCACTCAAACACGTCTGCATCGGCGGGCATCTCGGCAGCCCACTCAACGATATATTCGCCCTGGTAACCACCTTCGGGCAGCGGCGTCCCGTCGCGTCGTGCGATCAGCGAAGCAACAAATAACTGCATCTGCGTTCCGCGATCGTTGAGGTAATTCTCACGGTCAACGTCGAAGCCGCATCGTTCAAGAATCCGAGCAAGTGAGTCGCCGTAGGCAGCACCACGTCCGTGGCCAGCGTGCAACGGTCCAGTCGGATTGGCACTGACAAACTCGAGCAGAACCTTGGTGCCATCACCCGTCGAAGATCGGGCGTAGTTCGCAACGCCAGATGTTTCGACGTCGACAAGCACGTCATGCAGCCAAGAGTCGGCCAATCGGAAGTTCACGAAACCGGGACCAGCGATTTCTACGGAAGTGACATGAGCCGGAAGGTCTGCGTTGATGATCTCGGCCATGCGTCCGGCAAGCTCACGTGGATTCCAGCCTGCGGCTTTGGCGGTCGCGAGGGCAATATTCGACGACCAATCGCCATGCTCGCGCCGGGCAGGGCGCTCAAGATGCACCGATTCGGGGATCGGCGAGATCTCGAGGGTCGACAAAGCCGATCGCAGGGCGGTGGCGAGGGTGTCGCGAATCACTGAGGAGGTCTCTCCGGGCGGGTGGGCAGGCGGTAGGGAACCGTCGAACCCTACCCCCGCGACCCCTTTGCCCTCGCGCCCAGTTTCGATTGCGATGTCAGCGTGTCTCACCCCACCCCGGGCCACCAGTGCTGTCGCTTGGACGGCTGCGCCCTACCATCAGGGACCAATGGCCATCCCCCCGACCTCCGATCTTCCCGACACGATGCTCGTGCGCGGCGGCCAGCCCGTCGACGGCGAGATCCACGTTCGCGGATCAAAGAACGCACTCCCCAAGGCGATGGTCGCTGCGCTTCTCACTATCGAGCCCTGCCGCCTCACCAACATTGCCGCCATCACCGATATCGCTGTCGTCGATGAACTCATCAGCATTGCTGGTGGAACGGTCGTCCACGAGAACGACAGCGTCATCATTACCGCCCACGATTTCCGTGCGCTGTCCGACGAAGACGTCATGCGTCTCCATGCTGCAAGTCGCATCCCGGTCCTCACGACCGCAGTCTCGCTTCACCGAACTGGGCATGCCGTCGTCGCTGCTCCCGGCGGATGTTCGATCGGCCCACGACCCGTTGATTTCCATCTCAATGTTTTGCGAGCCTTTGGTGCTCGCGAAGTGCACCGCGAGGACATCATCGAACTGAACGTCGATCGCATGCGTGGCGCTCGTATCGAACTCCCCTTCCCCAGTGTCGGCGCTACCGAACAATTCCTCTTTGCCTCGGTGCTCGCTGAAGGCGACTCAGAACTGTCGAATGCAGCAATCGAACCAGAAATTCTCGACCTCATTGCGGTGCTGCAGAAGATGGGCGCAATTATTTCGGTCGAACCAAACCGAACAATTCGTGTCACAGGGGTCGCTGAACTTGGCGGCTTCGAACACCGAGTAGTCGGCGACCGACTTGAGGCAGCATCTTGGGCATCACTGGCGCTCGCTACTGGCGGAACCATCACCGTTCACGGCGTCCAGCAACAGCTTCTTTCAACCTTCTTGAATATGTACCGACGAGCGGGCGGTGATTTCAAGATTGATGCTGAGGGCGACACGCTCACGTTCGGTCGGGCTCGACGGATGCTGCGGCCGCTAGCGCTTGAAACCGACGTCCACCCCGGCTTCATGACTGACTGGCAATCGCCATTCGTTACTGCCCTCACCCAGGCTGATGGTGTGAGCGTTGTGCATGAAACCGTGTATGAAGATCGCCTCGGCTACACCGACGCGCTTCGTAGTCTTGGCGCACAAATCCAGGTGTTCACCGAATGTCTCGGGCCAACGCGTTGCCGATTCGGTGCCGCCAACCACCGCCATTCTGCAGTTGTTGTTGGTCCCACGAAATTGCATGGCGCCGAACTTGTGGTGCCCGACCTTCGGGCCGGGTTCTCCTATGTGATTGCTGCAGCAGCTGCCGATGGCGAAAGCCTCATTCACGGAGTCGACCTGCTTGACCGTGGATACGCCGATTTCCGCAGCAAGTTGTCCGCAGTCGGTGTCGAACACCGATAAGTCGTGCGCCAAGGCAGACAGCAACGACTGACCGGATCCCCCGTCCGAGTAGGACCCGCCCGGTAGCGTGCCGGGATGCGCACGATCGGCAACATCCTCTGGTTCGTCCTCGCCGGCATCTGGCTCGCGATGGGCTATGCGATTGGCGGTCTGGTGATGTGCATCACGATCATCGGCATCCCCTTCGGCATTCAGTCGTTCAAGTTGGCCGGACTCGCTCTTTGGCCGTTCGGGAGGACTGCGGCGATAACGGGGTCAGGCGGACTGCTTGAAATTATCTTCAACCTCATCTGGCTCGTGCTGGTCGGGTGGGGAATCTTTCTCGCCCATCTCATTGCCGGAGCACTCCTGTGCATCACCATCATCGGCATTCCGTTCGGCATTCAAGCGTTCAAACTCTCGACTCTTGCGCTATGGCCATTCGGCCGAGTGATTGTTCGCACAAACGGGCCCTCTGCCACGTACGGCTGATGCCAGCCATGCGGGGATCCAAACACCATGAGCCCCGTTGGCCCGCAGCACTTGCTCTTGTCGCCGCGCTCGGGCTGTACCTCTTCCTCCCGGCCACGCTGATCGTCGGACCTCGTTGGCTTTTGCCAGCGCTTGAAGGATTGCTCGTCATTCCACTCCTCATCACCAATCCTGACCGCCGCGAGTCCAACACTGCCCCACTTCGGGCCATTTCAATTCTGTTGATCGCGATTATTTCAATCGCCAATATCAGTGCGCTCTCGTTGCTCGTACACGACTTGCTCCGCGATACCGACATTGATGGCAAGCCGTTGATCTATTCGGCGATTGCACTCTGGTTCAACAACGTCATCGTCTTTGCGCTTTGGTACTGGGAACTCGACGGCGGAGGACCCGCCGACCGCCACAGCGTTTCAGTAAAAGACCGAGACTTTCTCTTCCCGCAACAGAACACACCCGAGGTCTTCACTGAACCATGGATGCCCAGGTTCTTCGATTACCTCTACACAAGCTTCACGAACTCGACAGCCTTCAGTCCCACCGACACCATGCCGCTTACGCGACGAGCGAAGGCATTGATGATGCTCCAGTCCGGATCGGCGCTGGTCACCATCGTGTTAGTGGCGTCTCGTGCTCTCAACATCTTGAAGTGAGCCAATCGTTCTGAGCCGATAATTGCCCACGAGGGCTCGGCTAGGGTCATATGGCTATCTCGCCCTCGTAGCTCAGGGGATAGAGCATCGC
>SYBH01000160.1 GCA_005787345.1 Actinomycetota bacterium | reverse complement strand
ACGGCCTGGCCTTGGGTTTCTTCGATGTCGCCTTCCCAAGAAATGTGGGAGTC
This sequence comes from Actinomycetota bacterium, assembly GCA_005787345.1. GTDB lineage: Bacteria > Actinomycetota > Acidimicrobiia > Acidimicrobiales > Acidimicrobilacustridaceae > Acidimicrobilacustris. The sequence continues at coordinate 44,669 of SYBH01000160.1, read as the reverse complement.
GACTGGGTCCACCGAAAGGCCGATCGGCTTCACGTTTCGCTTGTCCCATTCGGGCTTGAGTTTGGCAACGGTGCCAAGTTCGGTGGTGCAGACCGGAGTGAAGTCCTTCGGATGAGAAAAGAGAATGGACCAAGAGTCGCCCTTCCAATCGTGGAAGGAAACGCTGCCCTGCGTGGTGTCAGTGGTGAAGTCGGGGGCGATATCGCCAAGCCGTAGTGCCATGTTTCGGAAGCCTCCGTGGCTCGAAAGTGGGTGGGGCGACATCATGACCCACTCAGGCGCAAAAGTCGACCCCGTAGGTCGGGAATTGCTCATTCCCAGATTGGCGCAACGGAATCAGTGTTTTCCGGGGACGTAACGAGCGAGAGATGTTTCGATTTCGGTCCATGCCGAGGCGCGTCCTTCGAAATCACCGACATCGGAGAACTTTTCGGGTTCGAGATCTTTGTAGATCGAAAAGAAGTGCTTGATCTCGGCGAGTGTTTCGGCGGGGATGTCATCGATGTCGACCGCATCGCGCCATCGGGGTTCGCGGTGGTGAACACACAGAATCTTGGCGTCGCGGCCAGCGTCATCGGTCATCCACATCACGCCGACGGGGCGGACATGAATCCAGCACCCCGGGAAGGTGGGGTCCTCGGTGAGTACGAGGACATCGAGAGGGTCGCCGTCTTCGGAGAGTGTGTCGGGGATGAAGCCGTACTCGGTGGGGTAGGTCGTGGCGGAGAAGAGGCGGCGATCGAGGCGGATACGGCCAGTTTCATGGTCTATCTCGTACTTATTTCGGCTGCCTCGGGGGATTTCGATGACGACATCGATGGTTTCCATTTCGCCATTCTGCCCGGTTCCATGTCTTTCCGAGGAAGGACGTGTTCGGCGACTGTGCGAGACTCACCGACCGTGACTATGCGCAAACTCACTTCAGCCGACGGATTTGTCGTGATCGATCTTGATGATGCTCCGACGGCGGTCGGTATCGTCCGTTCCGCACCCAAGGTGCTTGTCGACGGAGTGACTTGGCTCGCTCGTTCTGAGACCTACCGGTATGCGTTTTTTGGCCGCAAGGTTTCGGGTGCATCAGCAGCGGTGAACGCACCGGTTGATGCGAAAGCTGAGGCCATCAGTTCGTTTGCCACGGAGTTAGCCGAAGATTCCTTCGCAACCGTTCACCTCAGCGCTGGTCGTGGGATTTCGGCTGACGATCTTGCTGGTCTTCGCTCCCGTGATCCGCGTCCCGAAGCCTGGTGGTCTGATCGCGACGCGCTGACTGCCGCGGGCATCGTCGCTGCAGCAGATCAGGCAAGTGGTGGTCTTTCAGGGCGCACAGTTGCGATTGAAACTTTCGATGCGATGACATCATCACTCGTTGATCTCTTCCGCACCGCAGGCGCAACGGTGGTCGAGCTCGATGTTTCTGAAGACGCCAACGCAGTTCTTCATGCCGATGTCGAAATCTTGGTTGCTGGTTCCAAAGTCGGCCTTATCGGTCACGCAAACGCCGACAACGTGAAAGCCCGGATACTTGTGCCGAGCGGCCCCATGCCTGTCACGGCGAAAGCCCTCGCTGCGTTTGAACGAGCCAGCGTTGTTGTTCTTCCTGATTTCGTCACAACGTCAGGGCACCTCGCCGCATGGCCAGTTGATAGTTCGTCAACCGATGCCGCTGCGCTTGTTGGTGATGCAATCGCTCAAATCATCGACGCTCCGAATGGTCCGCTCCTTGGTGCGTGTGAGGTAGCGGAAGCATTTCTTGAAAGTTGGGCGGCTGTCCCCTTCGGCCGACCGATCGCCTGATCGCCATGTCATCAACGTCGGGATTGGTGTGGTTTCGCCGCGATCTCCGTCTTGATGACAATCCCGCATGGGCGGCGGCAACCTCGGAACATAGTCAGGTCACCGCTCTTTTCGTTGTAGATCCCGCGTTGTTCGACCGCGCGAGTTCGCGTCGTGTCATCCGCCTTCTTGGTGATGTCGGGGCGCTCGACGCAGCCCTTTCCGAACACGGCGGTCGACTTCTTGTTCGGGTTGGCGACCCACGAGTTGTTGTCCCACAAGAAGCTGGTCGACTCGGCGTCTCCGCTGTTCATGTGAATCACGATGTGACGCCGTATGCCGCCGAACGTGACGATGCAGTGCGAGCAGCTCTCGATGCGAGCGCCGTTGAATTAGTGCCCGAGTGGGGAACCTTGGTGCACGAACCAGGCCACATTCAGACCAAGGCCGGTTCGCTTTCGCAGGTGTTCACGCCCTTTTTCCGTGTGTGGGAGCGTACGCCCTGGACACCTTGGCCGACGTCGGGCGATGCGATACTCACAAACGATCCCGGCGACGCACTGCCGAAGATCGAGGGTGACTACCCAGTTCTTGACGGAGAAGTCGGAGAGGCAGCTCTGGCTGGAGAACGCGGAGCGCTCGCACGACTTGACCTCGCAGTTGCTCGAGCCGATACCTACGACGAAGATCGAAACACACCGTCGCTCCTCGGAACTTCGCAGTTGTCGATTGACCTTCGTTTCGGAACACTGTCACCGCGCCGAGTTGCTCAGGTGGTCGGAGAATCAACTGCTGGACGCGCAGCGTTAGTCCGTCAACTCGCATGGCGCGATTGGTATGCGCATATGTTGATCGCAACACCAACGCTCGTTGAACAACCCATGAAGCCGCAGTACGCCGCAATCCAATGGCGACAAGACGACAAAGGTTTTGAAGCATGGAAGAACGGTCGCACTGGTTACCCGTTCGTTGACGCGGGCATGCGGCAACTTCGTGAGACTGGTTGGATGCATAACCGTGTACGGATGGTCACAGCGTCGTTTCTTGTAAAAAATTTGCTGATTGATTGGCGACGCGGCGAACGCTATTTCCGGCACGTACTGCTCGACGCAGATGTTTCGCAGAATGTTGGGAATTGGCAATGGGTTGCAGGCACTGGTCCCGATGCATCCCCGTACAACCGAGTGTTCAATCCGATTCTGCAAAGTCAGCGCTTCGACGCGAACGGTGACTACATCCGACGATGGGTTCCGGAACTCGCAAGTCTTGATGCGTCAGCAATCCATGAACCGTGGGCTACCGGTCCGCTTGAACTCGCAGCTGCCGGCATTGAAATTGGTGTGGACTATCCCGAACCGATTGTTGATCTTGCGTTCAGCCGCGGACGTGTGCTCGAGGCGTACGGGGCAGTGAAGCGCTGAGTTTCAGGATGCGCGAGCTGCGTCTTGCACGGAGCGACGGCTAATTGAACGAGGAGAGTGACCGGCTGCGGCGCGTTCTTCTTCGTTCTCGCCACCCCAAAAACCATTTTCACGGTTGTCGCGAGCCAATTCTCGACATTCAAAATTCACAGGACACGCCGCGCACATCGCACGAGCGGTTGCTTCACGGCGAACCCGGCGTTCCGGACGTTCGCCAGCGATACCAAAGAAAAGGTTTGTTCGACCCTTGCACGAGGCGTGATCCATCCATTCGGGTCGAGCAACTGCGAGCAACATGGATTCCATCTCAACTCCTGGGTTCGTGAACCGAGTGACGTCGTTGTCATGACGTGTAACTGAATTTAGCGCTAAATATTTCCGAATCGCGGAAAAGCTTCCGAGATGCCCTGTGACCTTGGACATAAGGGGCCCAAGGGGCCTAGTTACAGGCCTTCGCCCTAGGCTCAAACAGTGACTGTGTTTCTCGTCGGAGCTGGGCCGGGCGATCCGGGATTGCTGACGCTTCGTGGTGCAGAGGCCTTGGCCATGGCCGATGTCGTGGTCTACGACCGGCTTTCTGTCAGCGCTTTGCTCGATCTGGCCCCGCCCGGGGCCGAGCGAATCAGCGTCGCGAAATCGGCGGGTCAAGTGGTGATGGCTCAGGATGACATCAATGCATTGCTCGTTGAAAAGGCCAAGCAGGGTCTGACAGTCGTTCGTCTCAAAGGCGGAGACCCGTTCGTCTTTGCCCGTGGGGGAGAGGAGGCAGCGGCTCTCGCCGCTGCGGGCCTTCATTACGAGGTCGTGCCCGGGGTGACCTCGGCGATCGCCGTTCCTGCGTATGCGGGCATTCCCGTGACGCTGCGCCACTCGTCCACCTCATTTACCGTCATTACTGGTCATGAGGATCCCGACAAGAGCGACGAGGTCAATTGGGAAGCCGCCGCACAATTGGGCGGAACCATCGTGATCCTTATGGGGATTGGCCGGTTGCCAAAGATCGTCGAACGACTTCTGGCCGGCGGCCTCGCCCCCGATACACCCGCAGCAGCAATTCGTTGGGGCACGCGGCCCGAACAACACACCGTGCGGTCAACACTTTCAGCAATCGCTCAGGAACAATTGGCGTCGCCGAGCGTGATCGTTGTCGGACAGGTCGCGGCAATGGATCTTTCGTGGTTTGAATCACGGCCTCTCTTTGGCAAGAAAGTGATTGTGACGCGGCCTCGGCATCAGTCGTCGGTGCTCGCCGATCGGTTACGAGACGAAGGTGCCGACGCGCTGATTGTGCCCACCATTGAAATTGTTGATCCACTCGACGAAGGCGCGGCGTTGGACGCTGCAGTTGCGCAGGCCACCTCCTATGACTGGGTCGTGCTGACGTCGGCAAATGGCGCGGCTCGATTCTGCGAGCGACTCCGCGACGGACGCGATCTTGCCGGTGTGAAACTCGCAGCAATTGGTCCAGGAACCGCCGAAGTTCTGGCTGACCACAACCTTGTGGCCGACATCGTTCCCGAACGGTTTATTGCCGAATCGCTGCTCGAAGCATTTCCACTTCCTCACGACACGGATGAACGGCGAGTCTTGCTTGCGCGTGCCGAGGTTGCTCGCGACGTTCTACCCGACGGATTGCGAGATTTGGGATGGCGCGTCGATGTTGTCGATGCCTATCGAACAATTCCAGTCGAACCCTCCGACGCCGAGCGCGAAGGAATCATTGGCGCCGACATCGTCACCTTCACTTCCGCATCAACGGTTGACAATTGGGTTGCGGCATTCGGGGTCGACACGCTTCCCAAGCTCGTTGCGTGCATTGGTCCAATCACGGCAGACGCGGCGCGTCGGGCTGGTCTTCGTGTCGACGTGATCGCCGAAGTCCACACCATCGACGGACTTGTCGATGCGCTCGTTGAACGCAGTGCACACCCGACTGCACCGAAGAAGAAGACCCCCCGACGTTCCAGTCGTGGCCCCCGATTCGGTCGCCAACAGCGACGTGCCTAGGCTCTGCGCCAATGAGTTTCCCTCAACGCCGACTTCGTCGCCTTCGACGCACACCTACTCTCCGACGGATGGTCGCTGAAACGCGTCTCTCCCCCGACGATCTCATTGCACCCCTTTTCGTGCGTGAGGGAATCACAGAACCGCAGCCGATTACATCGATTCCGGGCGTGATGCAACACACGCTTGGTTCGCTTCGTGCCGAGGTTGCCGATCTCGTGGGTCTCGGTGTTCCGGGAGTCATCCTTTTTGGAGTGCCCGAAACTAAGGATGACATTGGTTCGGGCGCCTGGAATCCAGACGGCATCGTCCAAATTGCATTGCGTGAGTTGCGCGACACGTTTGGCGATCGCGTTGTCCTCATGGCTGATCTTTGTCTCGATGAATACACCACCCATGGCCACTGCGGGGTTCTCGACGGCCATGGCAGCGTTGACAACGACGCAACGCTTGACCTCTACGCGAACGTCGCAATTGCCCAAGCAACCGCCGGAGCTGACATCGTCGCCCCTTCAGGAATGATGGACGGCGCAGTTGCAGCAATCCGCGATGCACTCGACGAAGAAGACTTCATCGAGACGGCGATCATGGCGTATTCCGCGAAATACGCATCGGCGCTTTACGGTCCGTTCCGCGATGCAGTCGATGTCACGATCAAAGACGGTGGCGATCGCAAGGGGTACCAGCAAGACCCTGCAAACGCTCGAGAGTCGCTCGAAGAGATTCGTCAAGACATTCTTGAAGGCGCCGACATCGCGATGGTGAAGCCGGCGATGTCCTATCTCGACATCATCGCGAGGGCTCGCCAAGAAGTCGACATTCCCATGGCCGCCTATCACGTGTCTGGCGAATACGCGATGGTCAAAGCAGCGGCAGAGCGTGGATGGATCGATGGAGACGCCGTCGCCATCGAGCAACTCACCTCCATTCGACGCGCGGGCGCCGACATGGTTCTTACGTACTTCGCGCGCGATGTCGCCGAACTTCTCAACGATTGAGCTCATGACACAAACAAACGAGTCACTGTTTGAACGCGGCCAGCGCGTCATCCCGGGTGGAGTGAATTCACCAGTTCGAGCATTCCGCTCAGTGGGCGGTACCCCGTATTTCGTTGCGAGCGGTAGCGGCGCGCGCGTGACTGATGTCGAAGGAACAACGTTCCTTGATCTCGTGCAGAGTTACGGAGCGATCATCGCTGGGCATGCTCACCCAAAGATCATCGAAGCAATTCAAAAAGCAGCGGTCGATGGAACCTCATTTGGAGCACCTACTCCTCGCGAAGTTGAACTCGCTGAAGCAATCAACGAACGAGTTCCCTCCTGCGAGAAGTTGCGCATGGTGAATAGCGGAACTGAAGCAACGATGAGTGCGATTCGCGTCGCTCGTGGTGCAACTGGGCGACCAAAAATTCTCAAGTTCGCAGGCAATTACCACGGGCATAGTGATGGTCTGCTTGTTTCTGGCGGAACTGCGATGGCCTCTCTTGGTATTCCGGCGTCGGCAGGCGTTACTGACAACGCAATCGCCGACACTGTCGTTGCGCCTTACAACGTCGTACCAACGCTTGATGAAACATTCGCCGCGGTAATCGTTGAACCCTGTGCCGCAAATATGGGAATTGTCCCGCCCGCTCCCGGATTTCTCGAAGGTCTTCGAAGTGAATGCAATCGCGTTGGCGCACTATTGATCTTCGACGAAGTCATCACTGGTTTTCGCGTTGCGCGCGGCGGTGCACAGCAGCTTCTTGGTGTTACTCCTGATCTCACTGCATTCGGAAAGATCATTGGTGGCGGTTTGCCTGTCGGTGCTTTTGGCGGACGCGCCGAGATCATGGACAATCTCGCTCCACTTGGTCCGGTCTACCAAGCAGGAACGTTGTCAGGTAATCCCCTTGCAACTGCTGCTGGTCTTGCTGCGCTTTCGCTGCTCGATGATGACGCCTATGCGTTGATCGAGTCTCGCGCCGAATGTCTGGCTGGCTCATTTGTGAACGCGTTCGGGGCGGCTGGTATCTCAGTATGCGTTCCGCGCTTCGCCACTCTTGTTGGGTTGTTCTTTGGTGACACACCACCAACCGATTATGTGAGCGCATGCACAACCGACGAAGCGATGTATGCGGTGTTCTTTCATGAGCTTCTTGATCGCGGTGTTGCGATTGCTCCTGGGGCGTACGAAGTGATGTTCCCAGGTTTGGCACACAACGACGAAGTACTCACAGCGATTAGCGATGCAGCACACGCCGCCGCTGTCGCAGTCGCGTCGCGGTGATCACGCTGCGTTGATCGCAATGCGATAATGGCAGGGGTCTGAACGCGAAAGAACCCCACCGAAGCGGGGTTCTTTTCAACGAATGTGTCTGGCGAGTCTTACGAGTTTGAACCAACCGGCATTGTCCAGTTTGGTTGGATCGTGAGCTTGCCGGTCGTATCGAACAACGGCGTGCCTTCGGGCGTGATGAGTTCGCCCGCTGCGTTCAGCATTGGCTTCCCGTCGGCGTAGGTGATGTTTCCGTCTGCATCAACGGTGGTTTCGCCGCCCGAAAGCGTTTCCCACTCGTAGCGGATGACCGCAAGCAACTCTGCCTGACTAAGTGACTTATCGAAGTTGGGCATCGGGTTTCCGTTGTAACTCAACGTTTTGTGTTGTCCGCCGTCGCGAGCGGGATCGCCATAGGGCGTGCCAGCGGGGCCAGTCCCGTTTGAACCGATCCACACAAACTCAAGTTGACCGATGATGTCGGGGAAGGTCTTGACCAAGTTGCCTTCGTTCATGGCACGACCAACACCGCCGCCACCGGCAGCACCATGGCAACTCGCGCAGTACGCGGTGTAGATCGTGGCTCCGGTTGCCAACTGTGAAGGTTCACCGCTGGCGGCCGGAGAAAGGCCACCGATGTACATGACGGCCCACAGAGGGAGGAATGCCAACACCGGTATCGCCCAGATGGGGATCTTCTTGCGCTTAATGGCGGCTTCGACATAGGGCGGCACCGGTTCAGGTACAGCGGCGGGCGCAACCGCAGCCGGTGCAGCAGCCGCCGAAGCGGTTGCTTTCTCTACCGGTGCGCTCTCGGCGGCCGGTGCCGCATCAGCAGCAGGTGTTCCACCATCGAGCGAGGTCCGACGGTCTTTAGAGCGCTTGAGCAGATGCTCAGGAACTTCGGTCACGGTTCCTCCGAAGCGGACGGGGAGAGAGACGGGAGCAGTGATCGGGCAGGGCTGCCGGCGAAGCCGACGGACACCGGCCGTACCGGGTCAAACCTAGACGACGCGGAGAGGGCAGAGCCAAGTATCGAGGAGGAGAGTTCGCGAAAGTTGTCCGGTGAAATGTCACGTCCGCGAATGACCCCCGGAATGTCTCAACCCCCTTGCGGCGGTGCTAGACAATGAAAGCGCCGGACCGGCCTGCCCGGGCCCGGCACAGTTTTGTCCGTATCATTTGTGCAAACGTTCACGAGGGAGGCCAACCCGGGTGGTTGCGTTCACCGCATCGTTGCTTGTGGCGGTTCTATTGACCGCACTTGTGATTCCGATGGCCAAGCGACGTCCAGTAGGGACACCGCTTACATGGGGCGAGGCCATGGTCGCGTCCGTTTATGCCTTTTTCCTTATGTTTTGGGTCTATGGGGTTGTTCCTCATCTCTTCTTGACATGGGCCGACAACGAACTCGGTTGGCGCCCCGACAACATTCTTTTGGGCCCTGGCGGGATCCTCAAGCCGCAGTCGCTCGATGGCTGGAACCCGATCACGATTTCGTACCAGACGCTGCGCGACGTTGCTGCGGTGCTCATCTATGTCGTCATCTTTGGCGCCCAGATTTTCCTGTGGGTCTGGTGGCAGAACCGTGGCAAGCGTGCTGCTGCCGCTGAAACGGCTCAGGCCTCCGCCACTTCCGAGTACGGCCGTCCCCTGATCCGGAAGAGCTGATTATGGCCCGCATTGACGCCAATCCCCCGATGCCGGAGTTCCGCGACGATTACGTCTTGCGGGAAGTCGACGCGGAATGGTTGTCAAAGGCGGTCAAGCCCAAGCAGTTCATCCATATCGACCAATCCGAGTGCATCACCTGCGAAGGATGCGTCGATATTTGCCCGTGGAAGTGCATCCACCTCGTCCGCACTTCTTCCATCGATGAGGCCGTTGGCACCGAACTTCCCGGTGAAGACCCCGGTGACCATTCTGTGTTCCTTATCGACGATGATGTTTGTACCCGTTGCGCGCTTTGCGTCGATAGGTGCCCAACTGGTGTCATTATTCTTGGAAAGGTCGGCGCTGCACCGGCTGATGGTGACTCCCACCAGCGAATGCCAACTCATGGCTACGGCTACGGGATGCGTCTCGGATAGTGCTACACCTTGTTTTTCGCTCTTCTTTCCGTCTTTTCTGTACCTACTGAACTCGAACCACCCTCCCGGGACCGATCCTCGATCCCGGCTCACACGGAGTAACTGCCTTGGCAAAGACCATGGAGCGCCCCAGCGGGAAGAAAACCCCCGCCCAGCGCGTGAGTGAAGTCGTCGACAAAACGCAAGGCTCTCAGGCCTGGAATTCAATTTTCCGCCCTGGATCGGTGTTTCGTAAGGGCTACACCGACAGCCCCCGTAATCGTTCTTACGTGATCATGAACAGCGTGCTCTATCACCTTCATCCGGTGAAGGTGAAGCGACACGCGGTCAAGGTCAGTTACACCCTCTGCTTGGGCGGTCTCAGTTTCTTCCTCTTCATCCTGCTGACGATCACAGGCATTTTCCTGATGTTCTTCTACCGCCCAACCGCGGCGCAGGCTTGGAACGACATTTATACCCTTCAGACCTCAGTGGCCTTTGGTCTTCTTGTGCGAAATATGCATAGATGGGCCGCCCACCTCATGGTGCTGACGGTCTTCCTTCATATGGCTCGTGTCTTTTACCACGGCGCGTACAAGCCACCTCGAGAGTTCAACTGGGTGATTGGCGTCATTCTTTTGACCCTCACTCTTCTTCTTTCCTTCACCGGCTACCTCCTTCCGTGGGATCAGCTCGCACTCTGGGCGGTGACGGTGGGTACGAACATGATGGGCTACACCCCGGTGTTCGGCGATCAAGTGAGATTCGTGCTCCTTGGTGGTAAGGAAATCGGTACCGACACCTTGTTGCGTTGGTACGTATTGCATGTGTTATTTGTTCCTTTCGTGACCGTCATTTTCCTTGCGATCCATTTCTGGCGGGTCCGCAAGGATGGCGGCATCTCCGGACCGTTGTGATCGAGGAGCCATGACAGAGATCCCCGAACATCTCCGTAAGCGAGCCGAGGAAGCGAAAGCCAAGGCAGCAGCCAAGGCCGCAGGCGAGGACGCGCCCGCCGAAGCGGTCACTGAACCTGCCGCCGAGGCGCCTAGCGCAGGCGACAGCCGTATCCCGGCTCATTTACTCGAGCGCTCCAAGTCGGCAAAGGCCAAGAAGGAAGGTGGCGCCGAAGTTGCAGCGCCGTCCGCTTCTGGCGGTGGCGTCGCAACCGCCGTTATGGATGCTGCACCGCCTCCCACCGCAACTGGCCCCGGCGGTCACACCCAGCGCCTCCTCACCGTGGTGAAGGCCGGTTCCATCCAAGATCTCAAGGCCACACCAGTCGACAAGGTCCATACCTGGCCGCATCTTCTCGCCGTTGAGTTCGTGGCTGCTCTTGCGATCACAGTCTTCACGTTGATCTTCTCAATTTTCGTGAATGCGCCATTGCTTGAACTGGCCAATCTCAACGAAACCCCGAACCCGTCGAAGGCTCCTTGGTACTTCCTCGGTCTTCAGGAATTGCTCACCATGTTCCACCCCATGGTCGCCGGTGTGACCATCCCGGGCATGGGCATCTTCTTGCTCATTCTCTCGCCGTACCTCGACAAAAATCCGTCGAATAAACCCGAAGACCGCAAGTTTGCGATCTCGTTGTTCACGGTTCAGATGATGTTCTGGGCGGTACTTGTCATTATCGGTTCCTTCTTCCGTGGTCCTGGCTTCATCTTTGTGGCGCCGTGGACCGGCGGCATGTTCTTCGAGTTGTGATGGCACAAATGCAGGAGTCCCCCAAATGAATCCTTTAGTCATCGTTCTTCCCGTCGTCGTTGTTCTTGCTGGCGTGGTGTTGTTCGCTGCGTCACGCCGGCGTGACAGTGGTGGTGCTACTGGCGCACTCAGTCGCGAAACCGTCAAGCGGGACAAGCCCGCATCTGCACTCGACGAATCTGAAATGGTCGGCGTTTCCGGTCGTCAGGTCGAGGCATCGGCGGCGCTTGATCGTCGACCAGCCGCTCCCGCAACGGTCTCGGCTGATGTTGCACCGTTCGTCGCTCCTGATGCCGACACGATTGGCATCTCGCGCCGCAAATTTTTCAACCGTTCCATCATCGTGATGATTGGACTCAGCCTTTCAGGCTTTGGCGCAGCGACCCTTGCCTTCCTCTGGCCGATGCCGAAGGGTGGCTTCGGTTCCAAGATTCGTGTGGGCACAGTGTCCGATGTTCTTGCCAAAATCGCTGCAAACAAGGGCTTCTTGTATTCCGCGGAAGGCCGCATGTGGCTGACGGCGTATCCAACGTCCGCAATCGAGAAGGCGAAAGCGGTCTACCCCCCAGGTGTCATTCCCTCGATGGAAGCGGGCGTCGTTGCCCTTTACCAAAAGTGCCCGCACCTCGGATGCCGCGTCCCTTCGTGTGTGACCTCGCAATGGTTTGAATGCCCATGCCACGGTTCGCAGTACAACCTGGCAGGGGAGAAGAAAGGTGGTCCTTCGCCGCGAGGTATGGACCGCTTTGCAACTTCAGTGATTGGCGAAGTGCTCACCGTCGACACCGGTCAGGTCTTCCAAGGGCCGGCAATCGGAACCAACACCACTGGGCAAGAAGCCGAAGGTCCGCATTGCGTGAGCGGAGGAAGTCACTGATGCAGGATCTTTATCTGTTGGCGGTCGCTCAGAAGACGGTTGGCTACGTCATTGCCGTTCTCCTCCTTATTGCGTTTGTCGTTGCAATTGCTGTCAACGTACGCAAGGGCCGCGCCGAGGTTGGTTCTGAAGTTGAACTGGCCGCCAACCGCAAGCCGTACATGGACGACGAAGAACTCGAGACCAAGAAACTTGATCGAACTCTCGGACTTGGCCTCGTTGCTCTTGGTGTGATTGCTCTGACACTTCCGCTCTATTGGCTTGCTGAACCGGGTCGCCAAGAGGGCATGGTGGAGCGATTCGAAGAGGTCGCGATTTCACGTGGAGAAGACATCTACGTCAATGGCGCACAGTGCGCTGGTTGTCATGGTCCGCAAGGTATCGGTGGCGTGGCGAGCTACACGATCCTTGACCCTGTGACTGGTGCCTATGTCGATCAGGTGCCGTGGAAGTCTCCCGCCCTCGACACCATCATGTATCGCTATACGCCGGAACAGGTCACCTACATCCTGAACTACGGCCGTGGTTACTCGCCGATGCCGGCCTGGGGTGCTCCTGGTGGTGGCCCGCTTACCGAGCAGCAGATTGAAGAGGTCATTGCGTATCTCACCTCGATCCAGCTTCCGGCTGCAGAATCTCAGATGGCAGTGCAGAAGGAACTCGACAAGACCTGTGCTGCCGACGCTGACAACAACTGCACCATTCCCGGGGGAATGTACAAAACCCTTGGCGAAGCGGTCTTCAACCTTGGGTACTCCGATGGTTTTGCCGGTGGCGCGTATTCCTGTGGTCGTTGCCACACAGCAGGATGGTCGATCGGCCAAGCAAAGGTTGCGGGTGGTGGCGGCATGGGCCCGAACCTCACCGGCGGAGCAGCAATTCGCCAGTTCCCTGTTGCGGCGCAGCAGGAAGCATATGTTTCGGCCTATCCCAAGATGGGTACTGCCTACGGCATTAACGGTTGGTCAAGCGGTCGCATGGGCAGCTTCGGCACGAACCCGAATGCGCAGGATCCCAAGACTGCAATCATGAATCCAGATCAGGTCATGCTCACGCCTGTACAAATTGCAGCGGTCGTTGCCTACGAGCGGAGCCTCTGATGCAAACACTTCAGATCATTGCTGGAATCTCATGGGACCCAGGAATCCGCGGCATTCTCATCGTCATGGTCGGTGTCGTCGTCCTTATGGGCTCGGTCTACCTGATCCTCGGCACCAATCTCGGTTCTCGTTTGGGTTTCCTTGTTGCGCTCTCCGGACTGTTCGGTTGGCTCGCAATCCTTACATTTATCTGGTGGCTTACGCCTCCGGCCATTGGCCCGCGCGGCAATATTGCAACGTGGAAGCCGGTTGAGATCTACGTCAACGGCGACAACGATCAAGCCAAGGTCGATGTACTGAATAAATTGATTGATCCTGCGTCGCTAACGACTGATGACGAGATCATTGCGCAGAACCCCGATCTCGCAAATGAGTTTCCCAACGGCTTCACGCTCTCAGACCTTCAGCAAAACAATCCGGCGATCATTTCGGAGTATCTCAACACCGAAGCTCTCAATGGTTGGGCACTTGTTGGTGCCGCAAACGCGGGTGAAGCGCAATCGGCAGCAGATCTTGAACTGATTGCGTCTGGAATCTTTTCGACGAGTTCCGACTACAAGAAACTGAATGTCTGGAACTACGGCGGTAAGCCCACGCTTAAGGACGACTGCCCCGACGGCGGCACGATTTGTCGAGTGCAGCATCGCATCACCTCTGCATTGCAGATCAAGAACCCGAAGAACTACACCGTGGTGCAGGTTCAGAAGGTCATTCCGCAGACCCCTATCCCTGGTCAGGCGCCACCACTTCCGAAGGTCGATCCCTCGCAGCCAGTGATTTCCGTTGTTCTGATTCGTGACATAGGAAACGAGCGTGTCATTCCGTTCCTGTGGTTCGTGATTTCAGTTTCGCTGTTTATCTTGTCCGCATGGGCTTTGCACAACCGTGACAAGACGCTTATGCAGAACAAGGCGATGGCTGAAGCAGCCTCGAAGGAGAGCTGACCAGAGTGGGGCAGTATCTGCCAATCTTCGCAATGCTTGTGCTGGCGATCATCTTCGCCGCAGTGAGCCGCGTCGTTTCGCAGCTTCTCGCCCCCCGTCGACCATCTGAAGCCAAGTCGTCTCCCTACGAATGCGGCATCGTTCCCGATGAGGGACCGCCGGATCGCTTCCCGGTGAAATTCTTTCTCGTCGCCATGATCTTCATCGTGTTCGACATTGAAATCATTTTCCTGTTCCCCTTCGCTGTTGTGTTCCGTTCGCTCGGTTGGTATGGAATTGCAGCGATCCTCATTTTTACTGCTGCGGTATTCGAGTCGTTCGTCTACCTCATCGGCAACGGTGCCCTTGATTGGGGCCCGGTTAAGCGGCTTCGTCGTTCTGAGGCCGTTTCGCCTGCCCGTACAGCGACGAGCACCATCCGTCGCGTCGGCCTCGAAGGCCGTTCCACTGGAGAGGCTGCATAAGTGTCAAGCGAGACCAGGCCCACCGGCGGACTCCTTGAGTCCGGCCTTGAAGGACTCAGCCACAATTTTTTCACTGGCACGCTCGAGGAGCTTGTCAAGTGGGCCCGTCGCCACAGCGTCATGCCCGCCACGTTCGGTCTTGCTTGTTGCGCGCTCGAAATGATGGCTGCAGGTGGACCGCACTACGACCTTGCTCGTTACGGCATGGAAACGTTTCGCGCTTCGCCGCGTCAGGCCGATCTCATGATCGTTGCTGGTCGCGTGTCGCAAAAGATGGCACCGGTGCTTCGTCAGATCTACGACCAGATGATGGAACCCAAATGGGTTATCTCGATGGGCGTTTGCGCATCTTCCGGAGGCATGTTCAATAACTACGCCATCGTGCAGGGTGTTGATCAGATTGTTCCCGTCGATGTGTATGCACCGGGTTGCCCGCCATCACCGGAAACACTGATGC
Organism: Actinomycetota bacterium; assembly: GCA_005787345.1. Classification (GTDB taxonomy): domain Bacteria; phylum Actinomycetota; class Acidimicrobiia; order Acidimicrobiales; family Acidimicrobilacustridaceae; genus Acidimicrobilacustris. The sequence goes on along the minus strand of SYBH01000160.1, from coordinate 29,594 downwards.
ACGCAATTTTGACCCTTCACGACAAGATCAAAAATGGCGAACTCACTCGCCGCGATGGTGAGGGTGCTGGTCTGATTGTTGAACAGATGGGTCCTTCTGGTCCTGTGCCTGTCACCCTGGGTCAGGGCTGAACATGACCGACATCGACGCCCAAGGTGGCGAGGCTGACACCCCAGCTGAGATCGCACCCGAAACACTTTTCGATACGTTGCTCACTCGTTCTCACGGGCAGCTTGTAGTGCATCCAACTCGCGAAACCTATTCCGCGCTGCTCGCGACACTGCATGCCGCTGGGTACCACTCCGTAATCGATCTTTGTGGTGTTGACTACCTCACCAACGATTCGCGTCAGCTTCCCGCCGGCATAGAACCCGAGCGGTTCGAAGTTGTCGTCAACCTCATTAACCATCGCGAACGCGCTCGTCTTCGTTTGCGAGTACAGGTACCCGAGACCGACGCAGTGTTTCCGAGCGCGTTCAATCTCTATCCCGGCACCGAGGCGATGGAGCGCGAAACCTTCGACATGTTTGGTATTGCGTTCGAAGGCCACCCTGATCTCACCCGCATCCTCATGCCCGAGGACTGGATCGGACACCCACTGCGCAAGGACTACGACTCTGGTCGTATTCCAGTGCAGTTCAAGGGTGCTCCCGCGAATCGTTGATCTCATGACCGCAACTCACGAACTTCCCACGAATGTGAATCAGACCTCCGGAGGGGGTCAGGAAATGACTTCAGCCGATGTTGTCGCAGCCGGCGAACGTCTTCGCGAACTTGGCGCGGTTCTTCGATTGTCCGAGAACGACGCGCTCGCCGCAGAGCGTGAACAGGTTCCCGACGACGAAACCATGATCATCAACATGGGTCCGCAGCATCCATCGACACACGGCGTGTTGCGTCTCATGCTTGAACTTCAGGGCGAGACCGTTCTTCGTTGTAAGCCGATTATCGGTTATCTCCACACCGGCATGGAACGCACGGGCGAAGAACTCACCTACTTGCAGGGCCCCACCAACGTGACGCGCATGGATTACGCAGCGCCGTTGTTCACCGAACTTGCCTTCTCGCTCACTGTCGAAAAGTTGCTCGATATTGAGGTTCCTGAACGTGCGATCTGGATCCGCATGCTCATGACCGAGATGAATCGCATCTCTTCCCACTTGCTCTTTATGGCCACCAACGGCATGGACCTTGGTGCAGTGTCGATGATGCTTTACGGATGGCGTGAACGTGAAGAGGCGCTTCGCTTCCTTCAGGAAGTCACTGGCCTCCGCATGAACCACAACTACATCCGTCCCGGCGGTGTTGCTGCCGATCTTCCCGACGGATGGCGAGACAGCGTTCTGCGTCTTCTCGACATGCTCCCTGGTCGGCTTGCCGAATACGACACCTTGTTGAATCAGCAACCGATTTTTCGTGAGCGACTTCAAGGCGTCGGAGCCATCACAGCCGAAGAATGTCTTGCGCTTGGCGTCACCGGCCCGATTCTCCGATCAACGGGTTACGACTGGGACCTTCGACGCGACATGCCGTATCTCGCGTTCGACCAGATTGACTTCGACGTCGTCGTTGGTTCGTACGGTGACTGTTTCGACCGATACGCAATTCGTCTCGCTGAAATTCACGAGTCAATGAAGATCGTTCGTCAGTGCCTCGAGAAAATGCCGAAGGGCGATTATCGCATCCAAGACAAGAAAGTGACGCCACCACCGCGTGCGCGCATCGACGAGTCCATGGAAGCTCTCATTCACCACTTCAAGATCTTCACCGAAGGTTTCAAGGTTCCCGAGGGCGAGGCCTATGTCTCGATCGAATCTCCTCGAGGCGAACTTGGCTGCTACATCGTGAGCGATGGTTCTTCGAAGCCGTACCGCATGCACGTCCGTGCCCCAAGTTTTGTGAATTTGCAGAGCCTTCCGCATCTCATGCACGGCAGTCTCGTGGCCGACGCTGTCGCCATCATCTCAAGCGTCGATCCCATCCTCGGGGAGGTCGACCGCTGATGGCTCGTCTTTCGAATGACAACGTTGAACTCGCCCGCGAGATCATCGGAAACTACCCGCGTCCGAAGTCGGCGCTCATTCCTTTGCTACATCTCGCGCAGGAGCAAGACGGTCATCTCACCGACGAGGCAATGGCCCATATCGGCGAACTTGTTGGTGTTTCATCAGCAGAAGTTCTCGGAACCGCATCGTTCTACGAGATGTTCAAGATGGAACCCGTTGGCCGTTACATGGTGAACATCTGCACCAACATTTCTTGTCAGCTTCGTGGCGGCGAGGAACTCCTTGCTCATGCCGAAAAGACACTCGGTATTCGCCCGGGACAAACAACCTCCGATGGCCTTTTCACTCTTGAAGATGTCGAATGCATCGCTGCGTGCACCGAGGCCCCGTGCCTGCAGGTGAACTATCGCTACGAGCATCGCATCTCGAATGAAGGATTCGATCAACTTGTGAATGACCTTCGCGCTGGCCGCCGCTCTGATATTCCGTCCCACGGAGTGCTGGCTGAAGTTCGTCAGCACATTCCCGAGGACCGACGCGCTGGTGTCGTGACTCCCGAAGACAAGACCGCACCAGTCTGGGTCGCAGCAGCGGGGGAGGGCGTCAAGTGATTACCGATGCTCCCCGCATCATTACTTCACGTTTCGATAATGCCGACAGCTTCATGCTTGCCGGGTATGAAGCCACCGGTGGCTATCAGGCATTGCGCAAAGCGCTCTCGATGGGCCCGACCGCTGTGGCCGACGAGGTAAAGACCGCAACCCTTCTTGGTCGTGGTGGAGCAGGTTTCCCCGCAGGGGTGAAGTGGGGTCTTGCTCCCGTAAACGTGTGGCCGCGTTATCTCGTTGTCAACGGCGACGAGTCCGAACCGGGCACCTATAAGGACCGTCTCCTTATGGAGCGTGATCCTCATCAACTCATCGAAGGTGTTCTGCTCGCGTGTTACGCAATCGGATGCGGCCAAGCATTCCTGTATGTGCGTGGCGAAATGCCGCTTGCTCAAGAGCGCATCGCTGCAGCCCTGAACGACGCCTATGCCGCCGGTTATGTCGGCAAGAACATCCTTGGTTCTGACTTCTCTGTCGATGTCGTTCTTTCATGGGGTGCTGGCGCCTACATCGTGGGCGAAGAAACTGCACTCATCGAAAGTCTTGAAGGCAATCGCGGTATGCCGCGTCTTAAGCCTCCGTACTTCCCGGCGGCTAAGGGCTTGTACATGCAGCCCACAATCGTGAATAACGTCGAGACACTTTCGAATCTGCCTTGGATCGTCACGAATGGCGGCGAAGCTTTTGCTGCGCTGGGTGCGGAAACATCGCGCGGTACGCGCATGTTCGCAGTCTCTGGTCACGTCAAGAACCCAGGTGTGTTTGAGGTCGAATACGGCGTCACCACCTTCCGCGATCTCATTTACGCCCCCCAGTACGCGGGTGGCATTCTCGGCGATCGTGCGCTCAAGGCGTATATCCCTGGTGGCGCATCGGCTCCGTGGTTCTTTGAAGAGCACCTCGACCTTCCGCTTGAAAAAGTCACTGTCGATCGCGCCGGCTCAATGCTTGGTTCTGGCGCAGTTGTCGTCATGGACGAGACCACCGATGCAGTCAAAGCGTGTCTGCGAATTGTTCGGTTCTTCGCCCGTGAATCTTGTGGCAAGTGCACCCCGTGTCGTGAAGGCACGACTTGGTTGGAAAACATCTTGCAGCGAATCCAAGACGGATATGGCCGTCCCAGTGATCTTGAACTGCTCCTCGACGTTTCCGACAACATTTCCCCAGGAATCGCATGGCCCCCGAAGCAGACAACGATTTGCCCTCTTGGTCCGTCAGCAGTGTCGCCGATCGCATCGGCCCTGCAGCGTTTCCGCCCCGAGTTCGAGGCGCGTATTACGCAGGCCGAAGAGGCTCGTCACTCAATTCCCGTGACCATCACGAAGGCGTCCTCGCATGGCTGAGTCCGAGGTGACCCCCGTTGACGGCGTCGCCGTCGAAATCAATGGCGTTGAGGTCATTGCCCGTAAGGGCGAGCTGCTCATCGATGCCGCCGAACGCATCGGCACCTACATTCCGCGGTTCTGTTACCACGAGCGAATGAATCCGGTTGGTATGTGCCGCATGTGCTTGGTCGAAGTCGACACAGGCCGTGGGCCAGCACTTCAGCCCAGCTGCATGATCGAGTGCACTCCTGGCATGAAGGCCGATACTGAATCGGCAGTCACAAAGAAAGCACAGGACGGAATCCTCGAGTTCCTCCTCGCGAACCATCCTCTCGACTGTCCAGTCTGTGACAAGGGCGGCGAATGTCCGCTCCAGGATCAGACCATGGCCTACGGCCCCGGTGAGAGTCGCTTTGTTGAAGAGAAGCGGCACAAGGAAAAGCCGATTCCAATCAGCGACCTTGTGCTTCTCGATCGCGAACGCTGCATCCTTTGCGACCGTTGTACACGTTTCGCAAAGGAAGTTGCTGGCGATCCGCTTATTCACTTCATTCATCGTGGGAACAACACCGAAGTCAACACATTCCCTGATGAACCGTTTGCTTCGTACTTCAGTGGCAACACTGTGCAGATCTGCCCAGTTGGCGCACTAACCGCATCGACCTATCGATTCAAAGCTCGTCCGTGGGATCTTGAGACCACCGAGTCCACCTGCCAGACCTGTTCGGTCGGATGTCGTATCTCTATCGACTCCTCTCGCGATCAGGTCCAACGTTTCGCAGGTGTCGATATCGATCCGGTTAACTGGGGTTGGCTCTGCGATAAGGGCCGTTTCTCCAGCGAGGTCGTGACATCTGATGAGCGACTTGCTGAGCCACTGGTTCGCGACGGGTCCGGCTTAGTTTCGGCCAAGTGGTCCGACGCACTGGGTCGTTTCGCAAATGCGCTCGGCAACGCATCTTCAGCGCAGTCGATTGGCGTCATCGGTGGTTCACGTCTCACCAACGAAGATGCCTACGCATGGTCGAAACTGTTCAAGGGTGTTCTTGCTACCGACAATGTCGACGCTCAACTCGGTGATGGACTTCCTGCCCACGTGGTTCTCGGTCTTCCGAGTGCAACAATCGACGAGGTTTGTGCTCCTGGCGGCACCGTTTTGCTGCTCGGTCCCGATGTCAAGGAAGAACTTCCCGTTCTGTTCCTCCGTCTTCGTCACGCCGTTGTCGAAGATCGCGTCACCATCGTCGAGGTTTCACCTCGTTCGAGCGGTATCTCTTCGCTTACCGCTGCGTCGGTGCATCCTCGCCCAGGCGAAACCGCCGATGTCGTCGCTGCGCTCATGGGCTTGGCAGCAATCGATCGTGAAATTGCCGGTGTTTCTGCTGAAGAACTCGAAAAAGCTCGTGCCGCTCTTTCTGCATCGGCCGGCCCGATCACTGTTGTGCTCGGTCGTGCATCGCTCGCCGAATCGGCAAGCATCACGGTCGCTGCAGCCTCTGCAATTCTCAACGCACGTCCCGACACCACGTTCCTCTCGGCATTGCGTCGTTCAAACGTGCGCGGCGCACTCGACATGGGCCTTGCTCCGGGACTTCTTCCCGGTCGCGTCACACTCGAGGATGGTGCCGAGTGGTACGCCGAGGTGTGGCCGACAATGCCAAGTGCAACCGGTCTCGATACAGAAGGCATCCTGCGAGCAGCTGCCGACGGCCGCATCGATGTCCTTGTTCTTTTGGGCGCCGATCCACTTTCTGACTTCCCCGATGCTGATCTTGCTGAACGTGGTCTCACTGGTGCACGCACGGTGCTCGCGGTCGATACGGCACTCAATTCTTCAAGTAAGCGCGCCGACGTTGTACTTGCTGCTGCAGGCTTTGCCGAAAAGTCAGGCACAACCACGAACATCGAGGGCCGCGTCAGCACGCTTTCACACCGCGTAACTCCGCCGGGAACCTCGCGTGCCGACTGGATGCTCGCCGCCGAGGTTTCGAGCCGACTTGGCACCGATCTTGGTTTCGAAAGTTTCGGTGATGTCCTCGCTGAGATTTCCGCAGTAGCTCCTGCGTACCTGGCTCTTGATCAGGCAATCGCCGAGGGTTCGCCCGATGGCATCCTGCTTCCGCTCGATGTTGTTGTCATCATCGATGAAGAAGACGATGACATTGTGATCATTGACGAAACCGTGACGGTGTCCGAAGATGGCGCCGAGGTCGACGTCACCGCCGACGTTGTTGTTGAAGAAACCGATGACGACGTCGAAGGTCTGATCGAGATCATCTCCGACGACTCCGACGTTGCTGGCTCCATGCCTCCCTTCGTTCAGTTCATGCCGATCGAGGCCGTTGTGTCTCCACCCGTCGATTCCTACGGCTTCCGTCTTGTCGCATCTCGAAAGCTGTACGACCAGGGCACGCTTGTGCAGTCGGCACCCTCGCTTGCGCCGCTCGCTGCCGGGTCGATCGTTTCGTTGAATCCGTGGGAGTTTGATCGCCTCGGTGTCGCCTCCGGTGGACGCGCGATCGTTCGTACGGCAAAGGCGTCGGTGAACGTCACCGTGCAATCTGATCCGGGCGTTCCTCGTGGTGTTGCTGCGATGATTGTGAATCAGGCCGATGGGCGTGTGAGCGACCTTGTGTCTACCGATGAACTCGTCGCCGAAGTCAGGATCGAGACCGCATCATGAACATGCTCGGTGGTGATCCGCTTCTCTCTGGTCAAATCGATCTTGCTGTTGTGCTTATCGTCATCCTGAAAGTCGTATGCGTGTTCGCATTCCTTTTGGTGGCGACCATGTTGATGATCTGGTTCGAACGCAAGGTTGTTAGCGATTTCCAGAATCGAGTAGGCCCCAACACTGCAGGCCCCTTCGGCATCCTTCAGACACTCGCCGACGGCATCAAGTTCTTCTTTAAAGAAGATCTCATCCCCGACAGGGCCGAGCGTCGGGTCTTTATTTTGGCGCCACTGCTCACCGTGGTACCAGCGTTCTTGCTTTTCACCATCGTTCCATTCGGCGGCGATTTCAGTAATGGTCACGATGGATCGGTCGAGATCTTTGGGCGTACGACCTATCTGCAACTCGCCGATCCCGCGATCGGCATCCTTTTTGCTCTTGCTATGTCATCAATTGCGGTTTACGGCGTCATGCTTGCTGGTTGGTCATCAGGCTCGAAGTATCCGCTCATTGGTTCTGTTCGCGCTTCGGCACAGATGGTCTCTTATGAAGCGGCACTCGGGCTTTCGGTGTGTGCGGTTGTGCTCACGACGGGGACGCTTAGTACGCACGGCATCGTGATGGCGCAGGCCGGTAGCGGTTTGGGCGGCTTCATCCCCAATTGGAATCTCATTGCCACAGGGTTTGTGCCGTTCGTGGTCTTCTTGCTTGCAAGCCAAGCGGAACTCAATCGTCCGCCATTCGACCTTGTTGAAGCGGAACAGGAACTCGTCGGCAGCTATCACACCGAGTATTCATCTATTCGTTTTGCACTCTTCTTTGTTGCCGAGTTCATGAACTCCGTAACCATGGCTGCCATCATCGTCACCCTCTTCTTGGGTGGCCCCGCCGGTCCTGCGCTTCTTGGCCCAGGTTGGCTGTGGGGAGTCATCTGGTTCCTCCTCAAGATGACTGGGTTCCTCTTCTTGTTCGTTTGGGTGCGCAGCACGGTTCCTCGTGTTCGCTATGACCAACTCATGGACCTTGGCTGGAAGGTGCTCATTCCGCTTTCACTCGGATGGATTCTCCTTCTCGCCACGTTCTGGGTTGCGCGTGATCAGAACTGGAACGGGTTCATTACTGTTGCAATCGGTGTTGTCGTAGGCCTTACTGGCTACGGACTTCTCAAGGCAGCGATTGCAACCTCGAAAGCTCGCCGACTCGAAGGGGTGGTTGACTGATGGGTTACCTCGGTGGTTTTCTCGTCAGCCTGCGCCAAATCGGCCGCAAGCAACGCGTGACAACGCAGTATCCGAAAGAAAAGGCGCCCAAGCCGATTCGTGTTCACGGTCGTCACGTTCTCAATCGTTACGAAGACGGAATGGAAAAGTGCATCGGTTGCGAACTCTGCGCTGGTGTTTGTCCCGCGAAGTGCATCTTCGTACGTGGCGCTGACAATCCGATTGAGGACCCAGTTTCTCCCGGAGAGCGTTTTGGCTACATCTACGAGATCAACTATCTCCGGTGCATCCACTGTGATCTTTGTGTCGAAGCCTGCCCGACCGAAGCCATTACCGAGAGCAAGATGTTCGAGTTCTCGTTCACAAATCGCGCCGACGCGATCTACACCAAGACCGAACTCGTTGTCGACGACGATGGCATGCCTCAGAAGATGCCGTGGGAAGACTGGCGAGCCGGCGAAGATCTGCCGACCTCTGCTTGGATGCGCGCAACGTCACCCTCTGGTTCTGCAGCCTTTGAAGGTGTTGTTGGTTGGTCGGGCGAACTTGGCTATGGCATTCGTGCGCCTGAAGCTGCGCAGGACGTCAAGGACTCCCTGGCTACTCCTAGCGAGATGATCGACGAACACGGTCATGGTCATGAGGATCATGCGCCGGGATCTCCCGAGCACGTTTCGCCAGGACATGACGAGCATCACGATGAGCACCACGACGAGCACCACGACGAGCACCACGAACGCGGCGGTGATCTCTGATCATGGAAACTGCCGTTTTTATCGTGAGTGCGCTCATCGTGCTTGCCGGGGGACTTGGAGTCGTTGCCTCACGCAACCCCGTGCATGCCGCTCTCAGTCTTATTGCGACCCTGTTCGGAATCGCCGTGCTTTTCCTGAACCTCGGCGCCGAACTGCTCGCCGTTGTGCAGGTCATCGTCTACACCGGCGCCATTGTCGTGTTGATCCTCTTTGTCATGATGCTTTTGGGCGTCGATCGCGAAGAGGACCTTGATACCGAACCCCTCGTTGGCCAACGACTTCTTGCCGGACTCGTAGGGCTGCTTTTTCTCGGAGCGATGCTTGCCATCATCATTATTGGTAAGGACGCGATCGTCACCGGTTCACGATCAGTCACTGGCGCTCTCTCGCCCACGGTCTCGAACGTCACGCAGATCGGTACCGAGTTGTTCACGACCTACGTCTTTGCGCTTGAAGTCACTGCCGGTCTTCTCACTATCGCTGTTGTCGGAGCGGTTGTTCTTTCCCGCCGCCCCCGCGATCTCCAGCCCATACCTGAGCCGGAATCCATGACCGATACGGGCGACGAACCACTGACCGCCATTCCCGAGGAAGGGGCGCACTGATGAGCTCAAACCTCTCACTCGCGTACCTGATGCTCTCGGCGATCCTTTTTGTGATCGGTGGCGTCGGCGTTCTCATCCGCCGCAATCCACTCGTCATGATCATGTGCGTCGAACTCATGCTCAACGCCGTGAACCTTTCGTTCGTGACATTCGGAAAGATGCTTGATGACATCTCTGGTCAGATCATCGTCTTCTTCGTGATGGTTGTCGCCGCTGCCGAAGTTGTCGTGGGCTTGGCCCTCATCGTGGCGATGGCACGTCGCCGTCCCGGCGCTACCGCCGATGACCTTCGGACACTGAGGGGATAGGGGACATGGTCGGACTCGTCTGGTTAATCCCTGCACTGCCGCTTGCAGGTTTCCTGATCTTGGTGTTTTTCGGTAAGCGCATTGGTGAGCCGCGGGCTGGTTGGATCGGTACGGGTGCGGTCGCCCTTGCGTTCGTAACTGCCTGTGTTGTGTTCGCCGGACTTTGGGGCGAGCCCGAACACACCTACGAACTTTCGTTGTTCGAATGGATCCCTGCTGGCAACTTCAGCGTCGATATTGGTTTCTTGCTTGATCCGCTTTCTATGGCGATGGTGCTGTTTGTAACGGGTATCGCATCTCTCATCCATCTCTACTCAATTGGGTACATGCATGGAGACAGTCGCTTCCCGCGTTTTTTCATGTACCTGAACCTGTTCGTATTCTCGATGCTCATCCTCGTTCTCGGCGACAACTTGGTGCTGACGTTCCTTGGCTGGGAAGGCGTGGGTGCTTGTTCGTACTTCCTCATCGCGTTCTGGTTTGAAAAGGACGAGAACGCCAGCGCTGGCAAGAAAGCGTTCATCACCAACCGCGTTGGCGATTGGGGCTTCATGGTCGCAATCTTCATGACGTTCTTCGCCTTTGGGACCGTTACCTATACAGAGTTCCTTCCGTTATCTCCGGGACTCGCGGAAACCACGGCGACGTTCATTGCACTGATGCTGTTTGTTGGTGCCATTGGTAAGTCAGCACAGATTCCGTTGTTTATCTGGTTGCCCGACGCCATGGCTGGCCCCACCCCAGTGTCGGCACTTATTCACGCTGCAACGATGGTGACTGCAGGCGTGTACTTGCTCGTTCGTGTGAACCCGATCATCGCCGCTTCGGCATCCTGGATTCCTTGGATGATCGCCATCGTCGGCATTGCGACAGCATTTCTCGCTGCGACGATCGCTATGGCTCAACAGGACATTAAGAAGGTCCTCGCATACTCAACCGTTAGTCAGCTCGGATACATGTTTTTGGCTATAGGTGTCGGCGGATACACCGCAGCGATCTTCCACATGATCACGCACGCATTCTTCAAGGCGTTGCTCTTCCTTGGTGCTGGTTCAGTCATCCACGGAATGCACGATGAGCAAGACATGCGTCGCATGGGCGCTTTGCGCAAAGTTATGCCGGTCACCGCAGTCACGTTCATCATTGGCTGGCTTGCTATCGCCGGTGTCCCGCCGTTCTCAGGCTTCTGGTCGAAGGACGACATCCTTGCGTATGCACTTCATAAGAGTCCGATCCTTTATGTGATTGGCCTCATCACTGCGTTGCTCACAGCGTTCTACATGAGCCGTCTTGTATTCCGCGTCTTCTACGGTGATGCTCGTTGGGGCGAATCAGCCGAGGGCGAACTCGCCAACCTCAAGGCTCATACGGCTTCCGATGTCGCCGATTCGAACGAACATGCCGATGCCCCCGCCGATGAAAATGATGGTGGACACGAAGACGCGCACGCCGGTGCTGGCCATGGTGCAGTGCATCCGCACGAATCGAAATGGCCAATGTTGGTGCCTCTTGTGGTGCTGGCATTCTTCGCCGCGATTGCCGGTTTCCTGAACCTTCCGTTCACTCACAACCTTGAGTTCCTCAACAACTGGCTTGAGCCAGTCGTTGGCGAGAACCAAGCTGACTTTGATCTTGGCGCCTTCCAACTCACCTTTGAACTGGCCCTCTCAACGACGATCGCGCTTCTCGGTATCTTCGCTGCCTACTTGGTGTATCTGAAGAACAAAGTGGATCCGCGTCGCATTGAACTCCCGTTCTTCGCCAACGGTTGGTATATCGACCAAAGCATCACAAAGTTCATGGGTGGGATTGGTCGTAAAGGCTTTGAACTCATCGCCATGTTCGACAAGGTGGTTATCGATGGTGCAGTGAATGGCGTCGGACGGGCCACCCGCGGTGGTGCGTCCCGACTCCGCGCCATCGAGAACGGCTACGTGCGCTGGTACGCACTCATGATCGGTGTTGGAGCCATTCTGATCGTTGCATTCGTCATGACGCAGGTGAGTCTCTGATGAGCGCCTCACTACTTTCCACCGTGTTTGCTGCGGGCGGTTCCGCATCGTTCCCGATTCTTCCTGCACTGATCTTCGTTCCAGCCGTCGGTGCGGTCCTTATCGCTCTCATGCCGAGTTCTCGCCCGGAACTTTCACGACAGATGGCGATCCTCACCGCGCTGCTCACCGGAATTTTGAGCATTGCGTTGCTCGTTCAGTTCAAGACCGATGATGCTGGATTCCAGTTCGTGGTTCAGCAGACCTGGGTGCAGTCGCTCGACATCAAGTTCTTCCTAGGCGTCGACGGCATCTCACTTTTCCTTGTTGTGCTCACGGGCATCTTGTTCCCGATCGCGCTCTTCGCTGCGAAACCGGACCACAGCCCCAAGGGCTATTACGCATGGCTCACCCTCCTCATGGCGGGCTGTATGGGTGCATTCCTTGCGCTTGATCTCTTCCTCTTCTTCTTGATGTTCGAGATCACCCTTGTGCCCCTCTACATGCTCATCGGTAAGTGGGGTCACGGCCGTCGGATCTACGCCGCGACGAAGTTCTTCCTTTACACAATGCTCGGATCAGCGTTCATGCTGGTCTCGATCGTCACGCTTGCGGTTCTCGCCGGTGCTGGCGACAACGGCGGCGTGTCATTCGATTTCACCAAGATCATCGCCACAGACAATTTGGCGACCAGTACCGGTCGTTGGTTGTTCTTGGGTATGGCGATTGCCTTCGCAGTGAAGGTTCCATCGTTCCCATTCCACACATGGCTGCCCGATGCGCATACCGAGGCTCCGACTGCAGGTTCGATTGACCTCGCCGGCATCCTCCTCAAGCTCGGTACCTACGGTTTCCTTCGTTACGGACTTGAACTGTTCCCCGAGGCAACGGTGTGGTTCGCACCGGTGATGCTCACCTTGGCCACGATCGGTGTGGTCTACGGCGGCATCGTCGCGGCGATGCAGCGCAACCTCAAGCGTCTCGTTGCCTACTCATCAGTCGCACACATGGGCTTTGCTCTCATGGGCCTGTTCGCGCTGAATGTTGAAGGTATTCAAGGATCTGTGCTTCAGATGGTTAACCACGGCATCACCACAGGTGCGTTGTTCATCCTTCTGGGCTTTCTCTACTCGCGTCGCCATACCTACGAGATCTCCGAGCTCAATGGAATCGCAAAGGTGGCCCCGATCTTTGCTGGCGTGTTCACGCTTGTGATGCTTGCGTCGATTGGCGTCCCTGGCCTGAACGGCTTTGTTGGCGAATTCCTTGTACTTGTCGGCACCTTCGTTGCGAATCGTTGGTGGGCAGTCATCGCCGCAACCGGTGTGATCGTTGCTGCGCTCTATTTGCTTTGGGCCTATCAGCGTGTGTTCCAAGGCGAACCCGACGAAGCGAACAAGAACTTTCCGGATCTCAAGATTTCGGAAAAGCTCGTCATGGTCCCGCTTGTCGGTCTCATTATCTTCCTCGGCATTTACCCGAAGCCGGTTCTCGACCGCATAGAGCCGTCGGTGAAGCGAGTTGTGACTCGACTCGAGGTGCAAGTCGAAGGGTTCCGCGAGCCAGTCACCCGCAAGGGTGCTGATCTCCTTTACCTTGCCGAGTCCTCGCCTTCGAAGACCGGTGAAAACTCTCTTGGTGTAGCCACCGACGGACAGGGAGCGAACCAGTGATCGCTTCACTTTTCGCTCAGGTCGACCCCAGCATGCTTCGCGGTGGCGATGTAGGTGCCGAAACACTCGATTCGGGAATCGTGCAAGTTGCTGGGCCGTCAATCGACTGGCTGGCGCTGCTGCCGATGATCATTTTGCTGGTCGGCGCGTTACTCACACTCACGTTCTCTTCGTTCTTGAAGAAGCGTGAGCCAAAGGGTCTGTTCACGCTGACCACAGTTGCAATCGCCATAGCTGCAGCAGTCAGCTCGGTGCCAATGTGGGCGCGTGTGCAGGGATGGGATTCGCTGCTGTGGTGGGACCTCGATCAATCGCAGACCGGTCCATTCAGTACCGCTGGGGGAGCAGTTGGCATCGATGGCTTCTCGCTCTTCATCACGATCGTGTTATGTCTTGGCGTGGTTTTAGCTGCGTTGTTGGCCGATGGTTTCCTGCGTCGCGAGTCCATGACGGGCCCTGAGTTTTATGTCCTGCTTCTTCTTTCCGCTGTTGGTGGCGTCATCATGGCGATGTCGAACGACCTCATCGTTCTGTTCATCGGCCTCGAGACACTCTCCATTGCTGTCTACGTTCTGGCGGGCATGAACCTGCGCCGTGTGCAGTCGCAAGAGTCCGGACTCAAGTACTTCATCTTGGGGGCATTCTCGTCAGCGTTCCTTCTGTATGGGATCGCGATGCTCTACGGCGCAACCGGCTCGACCAACTTTGCCGATATCCGAGATTTCATGGCGGCGGTTGTCCCGATCCATAACGGTCTTCTTCTGCTTGGTCTCGTGCTCGTGCTCGTTGGCTTGGCGTTCAAGATTTCGGCAGTTCCGTTCCACGCTTGGAGCCCCGACGTCTACGACGGTGCTCCCACGCCGGCAACCGCATGGATGGCGTCCGGTGTGAAGGCTGCAGCAGTTGCCGGTCTGGTTCGCGTGTTCATGTTGACCTTCCCGAACTACGCCTCGACCTGGAAGCCCATCGTCTACGTGTTGGCAATCCTGTCGATGGTCGTCGGTGCGGCGCTCGCAATCGTTCAGAGCAACGTCAAGCGCATGCTGGCCTACTCCTCAATTAGCCATGCGGGTTTCATTCTCATGGCAATCCAGGCCAACAGTGCCAACGGCGTCACTGCCGCAGCCTTTTATGTGGCGGTCTATACCTTCATGGTGGCGGGCTCATTTGGTGTAGTTGCGATCGTGGGGCGTAAGGGCGATGGGAACCATCAGCTTTCCGACTACAACGGCCTTGTTCGCTCGAACCCATGGTTGGCCGGTTCCTTTATCGTCATGCTCTTGGCTCAGGCGGGTGTTCCGTTCACCGCCGGCTTCTTCGCCAAGTTCCTCTCGATCACCGCTGCGGCTGACGCCCACGCTGTTCCTTTGGCGATCATTGCGATGGTTTCCGCCGTTATCTCCGCCTTCCTGTATCTCCGGATCATCGTGGCCATGTTCATGTCTGGTGGCGACGACGGGACCGAAGATGTCATCGATCGGTCAAAGCGGCTTCATGTGCCCTTTGCCGCTGGTCTCGCCATCGCGATCTGCGTTGTCGTCACGATCGGTTACGGCCTTTTCCCAGATCTCCTGCTTGATCCTGCCCGCGACGCCACTCCGGCAGTGGTGCACTCTGCTCCTCCCACCGACTCACTCAACCTCGGCGCGGCCGGATCCACCTCTGGGTCCACCACCGCTGGTCGTTGATCGCCAAAGATTGAATTGCTCTATGCCACAAGGATTTCATGCCATGTTCGGCCCTTCTGTAGTGTCGGGGAACGATGATTGAGTACTCCGATTTCGTCAGGCAGTACCTCACCGTCGCAATTTTCGCAGGCGTGGGTATCGGCCTCGGGGCCGGTCTTCTCGGCATCGGCAAAATCTTTCGACCAACGCGCCCTCAGGAACAGAAGTATCTGGTTTATGAATCCGGTGTTGATCCGGTCGGTAGCGGCTGGTCGCAAAGCCAAATTCGCTATTACATCTATGCCCTCCTCTTCGTCATGTTCGACGTTGAAGCGGTTTTCATATTCCCGTGGGCGACACGGCTCGAAATCTACGGCGTCTTCGGTCTGGTCGAGATGTTGATTTTCGTTGTCATCTTGGCCCTCGGTCTCCTGTATGCCTGGCGCAAGAAGGTGCTTCAATGGGCTTAGTCGAAAGCGGCAGGCTGCCTAAGCCGCTTGCCAAACTCCTGAATATTTCTCGGAAGTATTCCATCTGGGCCTACCAGTGGGGTCTTGCGTGTTGCGCTATCGAAATGGGTGCCGCATTCGGGTCTCCGCGTTATGACGTGATGCGTCTTGGCGTCATCCCATTTCCCGCCAGCCCCCGCCAGGCCGACCTCGTAGTTATCGCCGGCACGGTCACCGACAAACTTGCACCGGCCGTCGTTCGTCTCTACGAGCAGATGCCTGACCCCAAGTACGTCATCTCCATGGGATCGTGCGCTAATTGCGGTGGCCCCTACTGGGACAGTTACTCGGTCACTAAAGGTGTCGATCAGTTGATTCCGGTTGACGTTTACGTCCCCGGTTGCCCACCACGTCCCGAAGCCCTCCTTGAAGGCGTCGTCCTTTTGCAGGAGCGCATTGCCCACGAGGACATGGCCGAGCGTTGGAAGGGTGAGCCAATTGTCGTCGCCTGAGACTGAGACGCCCGAAGCGACAGCGCCCCAAATCGACGAGGCGCGAGAGGCCGTTCTGGCCGAAGTCACTGCGCGCCTTGGTGACGGTGTTGTCGGTTCGCATATTCGTCCCGGAGACGACCTCTGGATTCGCGTTGATCGTGCGAACTGGGTCGCCGCTGCTGAAGTAGCGAAGGCCATGGGCTATCGCTTTTTCGACTTTCTCTCGGCGATCGATTGGCTTCCATCGCCATTCGGTCGCGACATGGATTCACAAGAAGACCGCATTGTTTCCGGTGCACCTGCAAAGGAACCAGAAGCAATGGTGCAGGGTTATGCCGGCGGCGAAACCCGTTTCCAACTTCTTGCCCGTGTCTATTCAATTAGTGCCGGGATGGGAATCACATTCAAGTGCGACCTCCCCGACAACGATCTCACTGCAGGTACATGGTCGAACGTCTATGCCGGTGCGAACTGGCACGAACGTGAAGCTCGCGAAATGTTCGGCTTTTCTTTCGACGGACATCCGAACATGATCAACCTGTATTTGCCTGCCGATTTTGTAGGCCATCCCCTTCGCAAGGACTTTCCGTTGCTGGCTCGTCGGGTTCGCCCGTGGCCCGGCATTGTTGATGTCGAACCAATGCCCGGTGTTGCCGACGAGGAAGGAGAGGGAGAATGACCGCCGTCAGTGATCCGCAATCAGTTGCCGCTCTCGCCGCCGAAGCTGTCGACAATCGCGTCAACCTCGATTTCGAAACCGAGGGCATGACCCTCAACATGGGCCCGCAGCATCCGGCTACACACGGCACGCTGCGCATCATCGCTCGTCTCGACGGCGAACAGGTCATCTCCGCTGAGCCGATGTGCGGCTACATGCATCGTGGCTATGAAAAGCTCACCGAGGTTCGTACCTACCCGCAGATCAACGCCCTTATCAATCGCATCGATTGGCTCGGAAGTTTCGCCAACGAGGTTCCATTCATCCTCGCCGCCGAAAAGCTCATGGGTGTGGAAGCACCGCCCCGTGCGCAGTGGATCCGCACCATCCTTTTCGAAATGTCGCGAATCGCGAACATCTCACTCTTCCTTGGTGACTTTGGTCTACAGCTCGGTGGCATGACCGCTCTTTTCTACGCGTTCCGCGATCGCGAGTGGGTGCTCAACCAAATTGAGTCAGCCACCGGTGGTCGTTTCCATCCGAACTTCGATCGCATTGGCGGTCTCAAGGACGATCTCCCGAAGGGTTGGATCGAGTCCTCGCATACGGCGATGGACAAACTCCTTGCCTTTTGCGACGAGATAGAAGATCTTCTCGTAGGCAACGAAATCTTCCAGGCCCGTACACGCGGCATCGGCGTTATCCCCGCTGAAATCGCGCTTTCTTATGGCCTTTCCGGCGCCAACCTTCGTGCCTCTGGCGTCGACTGGGATCTTCGCCGAGACAACTGTCCTCCGGGTCTCGTCTATGACAAGGCCGACTGGAAGGTATGGACACATCCCGATGGCGACTGCTTCGCTCGCACGTGGGTCCGACTTCAAGAAACCCGTGAAGCGGCAAAGATCGTCAAGCAACTTCTCGACACCATTCCGAGTGGTCCAGTCATGGCCAAGGTCCCGCGCATCATCAAGGTGCCCGAGGGCGAGGCCTATGTCGCGACCGAGAATCCTCTCGGCGAAATGGGTTACTACGTCGTGTCGAAGGGCGATCTCGTTCCCTTCCGAGTCAAGATTCGGTCGGCATCGTTCAACAATATTTCCGTCGTTCCTTGGGTGGCTCGGGGTGCGTACGTTCCCGATCTCATCTCAATCCTCGGAAGCCTCTACTTCATTTTGGGTGACATCGACCGATGACACTTCTTCTCGCTGCTTTTGATCCGCCGTATTGGCTTTCGACCCTCATCAAGGTCGTTGTTGTCAGTGCGGTTGTGCCCACCACGGCACTCATTCTCGGCATGGTCTTCTTGTTCAAGATCATGTCCTGGATGCAGAGCCGTCTTGGTCCGCAAGAAGCAGGCCCGCGCGGAACGTTGCAGCTTCTTGCGGACGGTGTGAAGTTCCTTCAGAAGGAAGACATCTCGCCGAATGGTGCCGATCGTTGGGTTTTCAAGGTCGCGCCTCTTGTGGTGCTCATGTCGACGCTGCTTCTCTATGTTGCGCTTCCGACGTCAATGCGTCTTGTTGTCGCTGACCTCGACGTTGGTGTGTTTTTCGTGCTTGCCGTTTCATCGCTTTCGGTGATCGGTGTACTCATGGCAGGTTGGGCGTCGGCGAACAAGTACTCGCTCATGGGAGCGCTTCGCGCCGCCGGTCAGCTCATTGCATACGAACTCCCGATGGTGCTCGCTGTCGTCGGCGTGATCATTCAGGCCGGAACAATGAGTCTGAACGGCATTGTCTTCGCACAAGCCGACGGCTCAATCTTCGGATGGGGCGGCATCGGCTTTCCCTACATCCTCACGCAGTTTGTGGGCTTTTTCATCTTCATCGCAGCGGTGCAAGCCGAACTCACTCAGCCCCCGTTCGATATGCCGGTTGCGGAATCGGAAATCGTTTCCGGTTATCAGGTCGAATACACCGGCTTCCGTTTCCTCATCTTCTTCTTGGCCGAATTCGCAACGGCCTTCGCATTTGCTGCGATTGCTGCGGTGTTGTTCCTGGGCGGTTGGGCAGTACCGTGGCTTCCCACGTCGAGCGACTGGTACTACGTGCTTGGTCCGATCGTGTTGTTCGCCAAGGTGATGGTGGTTGCCTTCATCATCTTCTGGGTGCGGTTTACCTACCCACGATTCCGTGAAGATCAGCTCCAGAGCCTTGCCTGGAAGGTCCTCATCCCGTTGGCTCTTTTGAATATTGTCGTCACTGCTGTGTTTAAGGTGGTGCTCTGATGCCCCCCAAGCCCAAGGTTCCCGGACTCATTAAGGGTCTTGGCGTCACGTTCGGCGAGATGGTGAAGACCCTCAAGGACGGTCCGCAGACCACGCGCTATCCGCACGAGCGTGAGGAAGTTTCTCCGCGTGCCCGTGGTGTCATTGCGCTGCACGAAGAGAACTGCACGTCGTGCATGTTGTGTGCTCGTGAATGCCCCGATTGGTGCATCTTCATCGAAGCGCACAAGTACCTCGCACCGCCTCGTCGCGAAGGTGGCAAGCCGCGCCAGAAGAACGAACTTGATCGCTTTGATATCGATTTCTCGTTGTGCATGTACTGCGGCATTTGCGTTGAGGTTTGTCCATTCGATGCGCTTTTCTGGAGCCCTGAGTATGAGTACTCCGAGGTCCGCATTGCTGATCTCCTTCACGACAAGAGTCGTCTCGATCAGTGGATGCAGACTGTCCCTGATTTTGAGCCCTACGAGTCTGGCGCCGATGCCAAAGTCAAGAAGGTGCCGCGCTGATGCTCGCCCTGCTTGTCGCTCAAAATATCGCGTTCTACATTATTGCTGCGTTGATGGTGGTAGGTGCGATCCGTGTAGTGACAACAAAGAACGTCATGCATGCTGCGTTGTGGTTGGTACTCGTGCTTTCTGGTGCTGCGGCCCAGTACATCCTTCTCGCCGCGGAATTTGTCGCCATCACGCAGGTACTCGTCTATCTCGGCGCAATCATCGTGCTGTTTCTGTTCGGCATCATGCTTACCCGAGCCAAAACCGGTAACGATGATGACCTCGATAACAAGAAGTCTGCGAAGTTCATTGGTGCAGGCATCGGGATAGCGCTACTCGGCCTCATGGGTTACTCGCTCATCGACGGTTTCGGCGACACCGAGTTCGGTGACCTGATGGTGCAGCGAACCGCCGAGGTAAGCGATTCCATTTTCTCCACCTACCTCCTTCCCTTCGAGGTGCTGTCAGTGCTTCTGCTCGCTGCGCTTATCGGCGCCATTGTGATTGCGAGGCGTGACTGATGTTTCTCAATCAGTTCCTCCTTCTCGCCGCCATTCTTTTCTGTATCGGCGTCTATGGAGTGCTCGCTCGCAAGAACGGCGTGCTCGTTCTCATGTCGATTGAACTCATTCTCAATGCGGTGAACATCAACCTTGTCGCTTTCGGCGCCTACTGGCATGTCAATGACTTGGCCAACGTTTCTGGTCAGGTGTTCGCCCTCTTCGTTATCGCCGTTGCGGCTGCCGAGGTTGGCGTTGGCCTCGCACTTGTCTTACTCATCTATCGGAACCGACAGAGCATCAACATCGATGATGTCGACATGCTGAAGGGCTGATCGTTGTGTTGAACATGATCGACAAGGTCTGGATCATCCCCGCCCTCATGGCGGTGTCGTTCCTGGTCATCCTTTTCTTTGGTAAGCGTTGGGGTACCAAAGTGACTGCAGGCATTGGTATCGCCTCAGTATCAATTTGCCTCATCCTTTCGGTCGTCGTTGCCGGCAACTGGATCAATCGCGTCAATAACCCGCCGACGGGGACTGCACTTGCGGCCGAGATCGTACAAGCGAATGGCCTCACCCCTCAGACGGGCCAAACCATTAGCGAAGAGGTCAACGCTGCCACAAAGGATTCCGGCGAAACAGTTGCGACTGACTCCTATGGCGCATCGGACGAAAGCGTCCCGCCGGTTGTGCGCACGGTCACTTGGTTCCAGATCGGTGGCTTGCAATTCGAGATGGGCACGCTTGTTGACGGCCTCGCCGCCATGATGCTGATCACCGTCTGCATTATTTCTTTGCTCGTGCATATTTACTCAACCGAGTACTTGCGCGGCGATGTGCGCTTTACGCATTACTACGCGTTTTTGTCTTTGTTCACTGCATCGATGCTCTTCTACGTGCTCAGTTCGAACACGCTGCAGATGCTGATGGGCTGGGAGCTAGTTGGAGTCTGTTCATTTGGACTCATCGGCCATTGGTGGGAAGAGAAGAAGAACACCGATGCAGCACTCAAGGCGTTCCTCACAAACCGTGTAGGCGATATCGGCCTCATTCTCGGTGTGATCATTACGTTCTTTGCGGCTGGGGGCAGCAGCTTCAACGTTCTTCACCTCAATGAATACGCGTTGTCAGGAAACGCGAACACCACGCTGCTTCTTGTCGGCGCGTTGTGTCTCTTTGGCGGCGTCACATCGAAGTCGGGCCAGTTTCCGTTGCATACGTGGTTGCCTGATGCCATGGCAGGACCAACTCCGGTGTCGGCACTTATTCACGCAGCAACCATGGTTGTTGCGGGTGTGTATCTGATCGCTCGCCTTTATGGCGTGTTCTTCTCTGGCCTAGCTATCGGAAGCAGCACATTCCATTATGTGGCCTTCATTGGCGGGTTCACCACAATCATTGGTGGTTTGCTCGCATTCGTTCAGACCGATCTCAAGAAGGTGTTGGCGTACTCGACGATTTCGCAGCTCGGGTACATGGTCATGGCTTTGGGGGTTGGTGCATGGACCGCTGGTGTGTTCCATCTCTTCACTCACGCGTTCTTCAAGGCGTGTTTGTTCCTTGGCGCCGGTTCGGTGGCCCACGCGTGTCATCACACCTTCGATATGCGCGAAATGGGTGGTCTCCGCAAGAAGATGCCAGTCACGCATGCGACCTTCCTGATTGCGACACTCGCGCTCGCCGGTATCTTCCCCCTGGCGGGATTCTGGTCGAAAGATGAAATTCTCGCTGGCTCTGCGAACGGCCAAGAGAACGCGTACACGATCATGTTGATCTTTGGTCTGATTACGGCGTTTCTTACAGCCGCATACATGGGTCGCGCCTACTGGATGACCTTCTGGGGCAAATACCGCGGTCATGCCCATCCTCACGAGTCACCGAGGGTCATCACGGTTCCGCTCATCATCCTTGCCGGATGCGCTGTTGTGTTGGGCTTCACGAACTTTCCCAAGTCGTTCTTCGGTTTCAAATTGCCCGGGAGCTTCACGACGAGGTTCGAGCATTTTGTTGAACCCACATTTGCATTCCCGCCGATTGCTCATGCTCCGTTCACTCCGTGGTTGGCGATTGCGTCGACGATTCTTGCGGCTGGTGGTTTGTTTGTCGCCTACCAGTACTACGAGAAGAACCGCGGCCCGCATGGCCTGACTTCGCGGAGCAAGATCGCACACGCTGGTTACACGTTCCTCGAGAATAAGTACTACCTCGACAATCTCTACACAGGCGTTATCGCCGGAAGCACAACGGGTCCGCTTGCCCGCGCTGCGAACTGGTCTAACCAAAACATCATCGATGGTGCCGTGAACGGCATTGGCAATGGCGCCCGCAAAATTGCTGGCGTCGTCTATGCCGTTGCTGACCAGATCATCATCGATGGAGCAGTCAACGGATCTGGTCAGGGTTCTGAAGGAGCAGGTCAACTGCTTCGGAAGATCCAGACCGGCAAGGTCCAGCAGTACGCCTCGATCCTCTTTGCCGGCGCGGTAGTCCTCGCCGGTGTACTCGTGTTCGTCGTCTAGGAGCCCAGGACAATTCGATGAAAGATTTCCTGAACAGTTGGGGTATCAGCCTTATGGTGTTCCTCCCCCTCGTGGGAGCACTCGCCATGTTGGTCGTGCCCAAAGCCAAAGAGCAGTTCCATAAGGTTGTCGCTCTTGCGGCCAGCCTCGTGGTTGGGTTCATCGGCATCTTGCTCATGACCAACTTTGACTACGACGCGAGCGGTCGCCTGCAGTTCGTAGTCGATATGGCATGGATCCCGATCATCAACAGTCGCTACATCGTGGGTATCGATGGCATTTCTCTGCCGATGATTGCTCTCACGCTGTTAATCGTGCCGCTGTGCATCATCTATTCCTGGAACCGTTTTCCGGAGCCGAAGAACCCCAAGGCGTTCCTCATCCTCATTCTCATCCTCGAAACCGGCATGCTCGGTTCGTTCGTTGCGCAGGATCTCATCCTGTTCTTCGTCTTCTTCGAGGTTGTGCTTCTGCCGATGTATTTCATGATCGGCGTATGGGGTGGCGAAAAGCGTCAGTACGCATCGCTCAAGTTCTTCCTGTACACGCTTTTTGGTTCGGCACTGATGATCGTTGCCTTCCTTGCGTTGTATTTCCTCTCCGACAAGGTCTCGGTCGACGGCCAGATGATGCATTCATTCGATGTGCGTCTCCTTCCGGAACTCGCCACAGGCATTTCCACTGGTGCAGCCCTCTGGATCTTCGGTGGCATGTTCATCGGCTTCGGTATCAAGGTCCCGATGTTCCCGTTCCACACGTGGTTGCCCGATGCCCACACACAGGCACCAACCGTTGGCTCGGTCATTCTGGCTGCGGTGCTTCTGAAACTCGGTACCTACGGTTTCATCCGCATCGCCATCCCGATCCTCCCAGGCGCAGCCGAAAAGTGGGCACCGTTCATCGGATTGCTTGCCGTCATCGGCATCATCTACGGCGCATTGTGCTGTTTGGCGCAGACCGACATGAAACGACTCATTGCGTTCTCGTCGGTGTCGCACATGGGTTTTGTGATGCTTGGCATCGCCACACTCACAACCTTCGGTTTCCAAGCTGCGATCTTCGGCATGGTTGCCCACGGTCTTATTACCGGCATGCTCTTCTTTGTGGCTGGTTCCGCGAAAGACCGCTACCACACCCTCGATATCTCTCGACTGGGCGGCATGCTCAAGTCGATGCCGCGTATGGGCTGGATCCTGGGCTTCTCGGTCATGGCTTCGCTGGGCCTTCCCGGCCTTGCTGGCTTCTGGGGCGAATTCCCGGCGATTTTGGCGGCATACGAACCAGGTCTTGGCCTCAACGTTGCGTTCTTCCGTGTACTCATGGTGATCGCCGCCATAGGAACGGTCTTGTCTGCGGCCTACTTGCTCTGGATGTATCAGCGTGTGGGCTTCGGTGTTCCGTCGAAGGAATTCGAAGAGGATCCGCATCTGCACGACGTCACGTTTAGCGAATGGTTGGCGTGGACCCCGATCCTCATACTCATCGTCGTGCTCGGCTTTGTTCCCAACATCATCTTCAAGGTCACTGATGGTGCTGTTTCTCGCACGATCTCGATCGTGAACGGGCTCGGAGGCTGATCCGTTGCTCGCCCAGTTGTTGACATTCGCCTGGACCGCTCCCAGCCTCGACTACCACGCCCTCGCGCCCGAAATCATCGTGGCCGCGACCATCGTGGTGTTGATTCTCGTCGACGTGTTCACCGGTGAGCGCTCACGCTGGGCGTCATCGTCGATTGCTGGAATTGGTCTGCTTCTGGCTCTGATTCCGATCGCCACCCTTGCCTACGACGGTGTTGATCGAGCCATGTTTGGCGGCGGCTTTGTTGTCGACAATTACGCGCTCGTTCTGAAAGCGCTTTTTCTTGTTGCCGGCTACGTCGTGATTCTGCTTTCGACCAATTACATCGCGGAAGGCGATTACCACGAAGGCGAGTACTACACGCTCTTGCTTTCATCGGTACTTGGCATGGTGGTCATGGCGTCTGCCCGTGATCTCATCAGCATCTTCATTGCTCTTGAGCTTGTTTCCATTCCGGCCTACATGTTGGCGGCATGGCGAAAGCGCGATCAGAACAGCAACGAAGCAGGCCTCAAGTACTACCTCATGGGCGTTTTCGCTTCAGCGATTCTGCTGTACGGCATGTCGCTCATCTTCGGCATCACTGGTTCGACCCTGCTCGTTGACATCGGGGCCGAACTTGGCTCCTACGTTTCTTCGCAGCCGATCATCACGCTGGGAATCGCTTTCGTGCTTATCGGCTTTGCCTTCAAGGTGTCTGCGGTGCCGTTCCATCAGTGGGCGCCCGATACCTACGAAGGTGCGCCTACCCCGGTTACGTCGTTCCTCGCAGTTGCTTCAAAGGCTGCTGGCTTCGTCGCCATCCTCAACGTTCTCTTCATTGGTTTCTACGGTCGTCACGATGTTTGGGAACCGCTCATGTGGGCGCTCGCCGCGCTTTCCATGACAGTTGGCAATCTCATTGCCCTTCGGCAGACCAATGTCGTGCGCATGCTGGCCTACTCCGGTATCGCCCAGGCTGGCTACATCCTCGCTCCGCTCGCGGTTGCAGGAGCCACTCTCGGCACAGGAAGCGAAGCACTCCGGTCAATCGTTGTCTACCTACTCATCTACGCAGGCATGAACCTCGGTGCATTTGCTGTCGTGCTGGCCGTTGCCCGTAAGACGCGCTCAGGTGAGATTAAGAGTTTCGGCGGTCTGTTCTCCTACGCCCCGGCCCTCACGGTGTGCATGACGATCTTCTTATTTTCGCTTGCGGGTATTCCGCCGGCAGCTGGTTGGTTCGCCAAACTGTCAATCTTCAGTTCGTTGGCTTCGGCCGGAACCGCGTCGGGTTATGTGCTCGCCGTCATTGTGGGCCTCAACTCGGTGATCGCATTTGGTTACTACGGTCGCCTTATCCGCGTGATGTGGATGGACGAAGCTCCCGACGGCGACCGCACTCCGATCAAGGTGCCGGCATCGCTGTCGTTCGCCCTCATCATCACCGTGGCCGTCACCCTTGTGTGGGGTGTCTTCCCTGGAGCGCTTACGCACTTCACTGACCACATCACATTGTTCTCACTACTGCGCTGATCGAACATGTCCAACGAGTTCCGCTCCCGGTTCCCGGTCGGAACAACGATGTCCTTTGCGCAGTACATGGACATTGCGCTCTATGACGAGTCGATTGGTTTCTACGCGACCACTGGTCGTGCCGGTCGTCGCGGAGATTTCTTAACCAGTCCCGAGGTTGGACCATTGTTTGGTGCGTTACTCGCTCGCCGTCTCGACGAGGAATGGTTCGCATTGGGTTCACCCGAGGTTTTCGTCGTTGTTGAATGCGGGGCTGGGCCGGGAACACTCGCCCGTTCCATCGCATTCGCGGCACCGGAATGCGCGTCAGCACTTCGCTATGTGATGGTGGAACGTTCCGCCGAGCAACGCGCGTTGCACGCAGTGCACCTTGATGGATGGATGGGCGACCTCGACGCTGGCGGGCTCAATACGTTCATGCGGGTCGCTGGTCCTGGTCCGCGCTTCTCATCAAGCCCGATTGCACCGTATGGAGTCACGGGTGTGGTTTTGGCCAACGAACTTCTCGACAATCTCGCCTTCGACATTGTTCGTCATGACGGCTCAGGAAACTTCGAACGACTCGACGTACATCACGCCGAAGATGGTCTTGAGTTTGAGGTAGTTCCAGCAGAAGTTCCCATTGCGCTCGTTTCGGTGTTGTCCCAGGCGGCGGCGGGGGAGTGGATGCCGCTCCATGAACACGCGGTGCAATGGCTTGCTGCAGCGATTGATCGTGTCGAATGTGGTGTGGTGATTGTCATTGACTACGGCGCAACAACCGCAGAGATCGCCGCTCGTTCGGAAATGGGCTGGTTACGAACATTCGCAGATCAAGAACGCGGCGGACATCCACTCGATGCTCCCGGAGCGTGGGACATCACCACCGATGTCGCCGTTGATCAACTTGCAACCGTGATGGAACCGACCGTGCTGACGACACAACGAGAGTTCCTGAAACGTCTAGGTATCGATCAGCTCGTCGAAGAGGGACGCAGGATCTGGATCGAACACGCATCGGCTCCCGACGTTGCTGCATTGAGGGCCCGCAGCCGTATCGGCGAAGCAGAAGCGCTGCTTGAGCCCAGCGGCCTCGGAGATTTCGTCGTTCTTGAATGGCGGAAGTGATATACGGTGTGACAGGCGGCACAGGCTAATGGGGGAGTTGTGAGGCGGATTTGTTGGATTGTTCTCGTTGGAATTTTGGTTTTGGGTTATCAAGCAGTGAGTTACGCGTCTGCTGCACAACCCAACGATCCAGCGGATGTCATCCGGCTGGCGTCAGCTGACGTACACCTTTCTGTCGAGGAACTTCGGATTCTTCGTGCCGAATCGCGATTCGTTTCCCCTGTGGAAGTAAGTGAAAAGGACTTGGATCGGATCGTTGACCTCAGGGCTGCGGTGGGTCTCGATTCCGATCCAGACAGAGTTCGCTCTCTCCTAAATGGCGACGCAGGCGATGCACTGGTGGCTATCAGCACCTCTGACTTTGCTGGGCTTACGTTGAGCGTTGCCGAAGCTGGAAGAATGATTCAGAGGGCGAAGTTGCAGAAGTTGTCATTTCAAGCCAACGAGAGAGCGATCCTGGCGGGTACGGATTTCATTGAATCGCGAATTCGTGCAGACGTTTCGACTGGGGCATTCGTCATCGATTTTCTATTGGAGAAGCCGTCAGCTTCGGTCCAGTCTGCGGTGCTTCAAGTCTTCGGCAGCGACTACGTGGGTCGTGTGAATTTCGTCGTTGCGCCTCGACCGTCGAACTCACGAACTCTGATGGGGAGTTGGTTGAAGATTCGGTTGAGGTACTGAGATTGACTGATTCGGCCTATTGGCTTGATTTCTGGTCAGGAACAGTAGGGTTCTCTGCGAGTGAGCCCCGATCAATCGAACGGATTATGGAATTTGTTCCAGAAGTACGGTTCGGTGAACTGCGAATTGAAGGGAACAGTCCCAGCACGCTGAAGTCTCAATATCAACCTTATGGAACGGTCTTCGCGGGACTTGCCGTCTATGGCGGCCCCACTTGCACAACCGGATTCGGAGTAGCAACTGCCTACGGGAACATGTTGCTCACCGCTGGGCACTGTTACTCACTAAATGAAACCACCTATCAAGGTGGGCAAACACTTGGTCCCGTAGTTGCGCGCAATTACAAGATCTACTACTGCTGCGACCAAAGTACGTTTGATGCCGAACTTATTGCTTCGGCAGTTTCGGGCCGAGCGACATTTGGCCGAATTCACGTGAATTACGCAGATTGGGCTCATCAGATAAGTGGTTGGATTGGCCTAAACTCAGACTCAGTTGGAGCAATCATCTGTCATTCGGGAGTGACTACAGCAGGTTTAGACGGGTTTAGCAACCTTTCTGAGAAGTGCGGTCCAATTACTCAGAAGAACTATTCCCCAAGTGGGTACATGTATCAACCGAGCCCCGTGTTTCGGGTATCAACCGCACAGAGCCGCGGCGGAGATAGCGGTGGAGCGTTTTACTGGGACTCTATTTTCGGTTCTTTGGGGGTCGGTCTGATGAGCGGGAAAACCTGTCGAACAGAAAGTTGCGCAGCGAATTCGATTCTCAGCCATCTGCCCTACATCATGAACTACTGGGGAATTACCCCACTAACGAATTGAGTGCGATGAAAAAATTGTTCGTTGCACTGTCAGTAGGCTCCTTAGTTATCTTCGCCGGAATTCTCCTGTTTTCGCGATCTTTAAGCTCGAACACGTCCGTCGAAGGCCGTTGGGTCGGTACGTATGAGGTCCCCGTCGAATTTGGAGGAGGAGATATCGAAGTTTTTCTCTGGTTCACTGACGGTTCCCATTTCATGTTTCGTAACGGGTGTAACACCGGTGGGGCGCAGTACAACCTCAAAGATTCCGAGGTGACGTTCGACTTCACGGAAGGCTCCTCAACTGCAGTTGGTTGCGCCATTCCTGCCCCGAGTCTTCCGGAATCGATCAGCGTCGTTTGGGGATCGCCGTCATTTATAGAGATTCCCAGTGCTTCTGGGCCCATTCGCCTCGAGCGAGAGATCGAATAGGCGGTCCTTCATTAGGCTCACTTCGTCGATGCGGCGAACCGTCGCCATCCGTTAAGGGGGACCGTCATGACCGAACCGACGATCGAGGACTACTTCCTTGAAGAGCGCACCTTTCCACCATCGCCGGAGTTCAAAGAGGCCGCTCTCACTTCTGACGACTCGCTGTACCGCGAGGCCGACGCTGATTACGAGGCGTTTTGGGCTCGTCAGGCCCGTGAACTGCTCACCTGGAACTCCGATTTCGAAACCACCCTTGAATGGGAGCTTCCATTCGCCAAGTGGTTCGTTGGTGGAAGCCTGAATGTTTCCGAGAACTGCCTCGATCGCCACGTCGCCAATGGCATTGGCGATCGCGTTGCCTATCACTGGGAAGGTGAACCCGGCGATACGCGCACCATCACCTACGCCAACCTTCTCGACGAGGTGAAGAAGTTCGCCAACGTGCTCAAGGGTCTTGGCCTTGAGAAGGGTGATCGTGTTGCCATCTACATGCCGATGATTCCTGAACTTCCTGTTGCGATGTTGGCATGCACCCGGATCGGCGTTGCTCACTCGGTGATCTTTGGTGGCTTCTCGCCCGACTCAATCATTGATCGAGTGCATGACGGCGAATGCAAAGTCATCATCACCGCCGACGGGGGTTATCGACGAGGTGCTCCCTCGCTCTTGAAGCCGAATGTCGATATGGCAATGGAGTCGTGTCCCACAGTGACCGATGTCGTCGTCGTGCAGCGAACGAACTCTGACGTCACCATGGTTGAAGGTCGCGATCACTGGTACCACGACCTCATGGCTTCGGCCTCGCCCGAATGCCCAGCAGAACCCATGGATTCCGAGCAGTTGTTGTATCTGCTCTACACCTCGGGCACGACGGCCAAGCCCAAGGGCATCATGCACACCACCGGCGGCTATCTCACGCAGGTCGCATTCACCTACAAGTACGTCTTTGACCTCAAGCCCGAAACTGATGTGTATTGGTGTTCAGCCGACATTGGTTGGGTGACTGGCCACAGTTACATCGTCTACGGACCACTGGCGAACGGCGCTACCTCAGTGCTCTACGAAGGCACTCCTGATACGCCTGGTAAAGATCGCATGTGGGACATCATCGAGCGCTACGGCGTTACGCAGCTCTACACCGCTCCCACCGCCATCCGTATGTTCATGAAGTGGGGCGAACAAGAACCGCAAAAGCACGATCTTTCGTCGTTGCGTCTGCTCGGTTCAGTGGGTGAGTCCATTAATCCTGAAGCGTGGATGTGGTATCACGAACACATTGGCGGCAGCCGTTGTCCGATCGT
>SYBH01000159.1 GCA_005787345.1 Actinomycetota bacterium | reverse complement strand
TATCCGAAGGACGACACACCGGGCTGCACAGCGGAGTCGTGTTCGTTCCGCGACAATTTCGAGGCCTTCACCGACGCTGGCGCAAAGGTGATCGGCATCAGTTCTGATTCGGTGGAATCACACAAGGCGTTCGCGCAGAAGCACAACCTCCCGTTCACGCTGTTAGCCGACACCGACAGCGTCGTGCGTAAGCAGTTCGGCGTGAGCAAGACACTTGGCTTGTTGCCTGGTCGCGTCACCTACGTAATCGACCCCGACGGCATTGTGCGCAAGGTGTTCTCATCGCAGTTCAAACCAAAAAAACACATCGACGAAGCGCTTGCGGTAATTACTAAATCGTAAGTCGAAGTTATTCAAAGATCACTGTTTAAAGATTTCGAATACCGCGTCGGATCGTCCACGCCAGCGTCAGCGAAGCCGCGGGCGCGAAGCAAGCATGCGTCGCAGTGACCACAGGCTCCCCCATCGACCTCTGGGTCGTAACAAGACATCGTGACGCCATAGTCGACACCTAGCGAGAGACCGAGTTGGATGATCTCCGCCTTCGTGAGGTCGATAAGTGGAGTGCGGATGCGCAAGCGGCCGCCCTCGACCCCTTCTCGGGTTGCGAGATTGGCCATTTCTTCGAATGCAGTTATGAACTCCGGGCGGCAATCGGGATAGCCCGAATAGTCCACCGCATTTACTCCGATGAACACATCATGTGCGACGCGGGTTTCAGCGACAGCGATAGCGAAACTCAAGAAGATCGTGTTTCGTGCTGGCACATAGGTGATCGGAACCGAATCAGCCGAGAGGTCGTCAACCGATTCGTGCTTCGGAACTTCAAGTGACCTATCGGTTAACGCAGAACCACCAAACGCAGCAAGATCAATATCGACGATGAGATGTTCGACGTTCGCAGAGCGCGCGATCGCCGCAGCACATTCGAGTTCGCCGGTGTGACGCTGTCCGTATCGGAAACTCAAAGCAATCGGTGTGAAGCCCTCGTCTTTCGCAATCGCCAAACACGTCGTGGAATCAAGCCCTCCCGACAAAAGCACGATGGCAATGGGTTGGCTCATAGAACGCCTTCCCACACCAAGCGTTCAAGAGCCATTGGATCAGACACCAACTCTCGTTCGACATCGAATCGTTGCGTTGGTCGTGTCTGCGCATTCCACGCCGGCCAACCGGGCTCACCATCGCGAGCGAACGACAGCCACGCATCCTGCATCGCGGCAGAGAGCTCTCGGAGATCGTCACCCACAGGGCCCCCGAGGAAGAGTTCCGCTCCTTGATTGCCGAGCACACCGAAGACAAAAGGAATCTCAAGAGCGTGACAGGACTTCACTACTCCCCCAAAAGCCGGAGTGGCCCATGTGAAGAGGTACTGCCACGTAGGGGTCGATGCGTTCGCTCGCGCTTCTACAAGCCGAATCGCAGGAATGCGGAACGTCGCATCAGTAAGCACAGCATTCCAAAGATCATCTGGCGACGCCTCAGGACGATCGGCTACGTAGGCATCTCGCACCGGATGTCCCGAACCAAAGATTCGTTCCAAACGTTGAAGCAATTTGGGGTCATCCAGACCACCAGGACTCATGAGCGCAAACAGATTCCACTCATCAAGATTCGTGCCGGTCATGAACGGAACATCGGCTGCATCACCATTGGCAACAGCCACAAGCGGATTCGTTGGCAAAAACTCGCCATCAACAACTGGCTGAAAAGCCATCGCCAATGCAATACCCGTCGGCCCACCAAGCCCTGAGGGATCGTCGTACAACTTTGCTTCAACCTTTGTGGCCGCTTTCGCAATGTCATCAGCCGATGCACTCAACAAACCATCGAGGCCGGAAACTCCGAGCTTGTCCATGAACTGTTCGGTCATGGCAGCACCCATCGCCGGGGTGAACGTGTTGTGCGCCGCACCACTTTGCGCAATTGCTTTATGAAACAGCCCACGAGCTGAGGGAATCGCAAGAAGCGTTGACACGCTCATGGCGCCAGCCGACTCACCGAAGATCGTCACATTGTTGGGGTCGCCGCCGAACACAGCAATGTTGTCGCGTACCCACGCAAGGGCAGCGGCTTGATCAAGAAGTCCGTTGACGCCACTGGATCGATAACGCTCATCGAGGTCGCCGAGCCACAGGAAACCAAGCGCACCAAGTCGATAATTCAGCGTGACAACCACGACGTCGCCACGAGTTGCCAAGGTTGTGCCGTCGTACCAAGGAGTCGACGATGAACCATTGATGAAACCGCCACCGTGGATCCAGACCATGACTGGACGGGAAGCGTCGTCACACCCAGGCGTGAACACGTTGAGGAACAAACAGTCTTCGCTTGACGAATCTGCTGCATCGCCAAGAAATGCCGTTATGCCACCAGACTCCTGCACTGACATCGGCCCAAACGTTGACGCGTCACGAACGCCGTCCCAAAATTCGGGAGGAGCAGGGGCGAGGAACCGGCGCTCGCCGACCGGTGGTGCCGCGTAGGGAATCCCCCGAAACTGGAAGATGCCGCCCTTTTCAATGCCCTGAAGGTCGCCTTGGGCAATCGTGACTTTCGTGGAACTCATAGGTACTCCCTGTCCAGGTGAACCGAGCAACGCTACCGGCGAAGAATTCTCTCGGCGTGGGTATGGATCTGGCTGCCGCTGGTGTTGTACCCCCCATGCCCCATCCCCCACACGACGATATTTCCCCGCCAGCCAAGCCTGTGCTTGTCGCTGGAGCAACTGGCTACATCGGCAGGCGGCTCGTCAAGGAACTCATTGATACTGGCCATCAGGTCCGAGCTATTGCCCGTAACCCAGCGAAACTTGCCGACGAAGACTGGGCCGACCTCGTCGACATCGTCCAGGGTGATGTCCTCAATCCACTTTCGCTCGCCAATGCTTTCAAAGGGATTGGCGGGGCGTATTACCTCGTGCATTCAATCGGTGGCGAAGGAGACTGGGAGGATCGAGATCGGCGTGCTGCTGCCAATTTCCGTGATGCCGCAGCCGATGCTGGAGCTTCGCAAATCATCTACCTCGGAGGGCTTGGTGATGATGCGGGATCCTCGCTTTCCCCGCACCTCCACAGTCGGCACGAAGTCGGGCAAATTCTTGCCTTAGGCCCTGTGCCGACAACAGAGCTTCGAGCGGCAGTCGTCATCGGTGCCGGGAGTGCGTCGTTTGAAATGCTGCGCCACCTTGTTGAAGTGCTCCCCGTCATGGTGACCCCAAAGTGGGTTGAAACAAAGTGTCAGCCGATTGCTGTTCGAGATGTCCTTGCGTACCTGCTTGGGGTTCTCGATGAACCCGCCGCACTCAATTCGGTCCTTGAGATCGGAGGACCAGACGTTCTCACCTATCGACAGATGATGGACGGCTTTGCCAAATGTGCTGGCCTACGAAAGCGAATAATCGTGACGGTTCCGGTTTTGTCACCTTCGCTCTCGTCGCGTTGGGTTGGACTTGTCACTCCGCTCCCCGCTGATCTTGCTCGACCACTCATCGACAGTCTCGTCAACGAAGTTGTCGTTCGACATCACGAGATTGACGAAATCGTGCCGCGAAAACCTCTCACTTATGTCGAGTCCGTCAACAACGCACTTCGACGAGTACATGACCTCGAAGTAGCAACGACGTGGGCCGACGCAGAGTTGCGCGGGCGAAGCCCGGCTGATCCGCTTCCTGCCGATCCCGATTGGGCGGGTGGAACGATGTTGACCGACATCCAATCTGTCCATTCGTCTGCGGATCCCGAGGCGCTCTTCCGATCGGTGTGCAGCATTGGCGGCGAACGGGGCTGGCTCGCCGGCGATTGGCTTTGGACCACGCGCGGCATCCTTGATCGACTGACAGGCGGAGTCGGCATGCGTCGAGGCCGACGTCACCCGGCCGAACTCCGGATTGGTGATCCACTCGACTTCTGGAGAGTTGAGGCTCTCGAAACTCCCCGCCTTCTCCGACTGCGAGCCGAGATGCGGCTTCCCGGCGAAGCATGGCTGGAGTGGCAAATTGAGCCAACAGGATCTGGATCGCTGGTCACACAACGCGCACTTTTTCACCCTCGCGGGCTTGCAGGACGCCTCTACTGGCTAGGCGTCGCGCCCTTTCACTCGCTCATTTTCAAACCAATGCTTCAACGACTTTGCGCGGACGCCGAACAGAGTCAATTCTCGGCAGCCCCGTAGAGTTCAATCGTGAATCACAACCCCCGCCGCTTCTCAATTCGCAACATCATTCTCGGCCTTGGCCTCATCGCCTCTCTCGCTGGAGTCGTCGCCTTTGTCCGCACGAAAGCGAGTTCAGGGCCTGTCCGTTTCGGCCGTCGATGGTCAAGGAATCTTCGCGTTCTTCAACTCGCAACCCGCACAAGCGGGTCATGGGTTTCGTGGAAAGCCCGCCGAACATTTGCAGACGCAGGTGCACGTCGCGAGATTGATACTCGGTTTGAAATGAAAACCGCGACCCAAATCACCGAAGCACTCGGAGAGATGAAGGGTGCACTTATGAAAATTGGGCAGATGGCGAGTTACCTCGACCAAGGTCTGCCCGAGCACGTTCGAGCGGTGCTCGCCGAACTTCAACACAATGCTCCACCAATGTCTGCGGAACTCGCAGCAGGCGTCATTATTTCCGAGCTCGGCGATTCCCCAGATCAAATTTTCGCTGAATGGGACCCGATTCCAATCGCGTCAGCCTCAATCGGACAAGTCCACCGAGCACTCACTCACGAAGGAAATGCAGTTGCAGTCAAAGTCCAATATCCCGGTGTCGCCGAAGCAATCGCCTCGGACCTCGACAATGCAAGCCTCATTTTCACCGGACTTGGCTTTCTCTTCCCCGGGCTCGAACAAGAGGCGATAGTTAGCGAACTTCGACAGCGCCTTGTTGAGGAACTCGATTACGACAACGAAGCTCGTAACCAAGATCTCTTTCGAACTGCATACCTCGACCACCCGACGATCCACGTACCGCGTGTTTTCCATGAGTACTCAACCGCTCGAGTGCTCACGACGGAACTGGCCGATGGGGTCCACTGGGACGAAATGCTGACTTGGAGCCAAGACGAGAAGAATCTGTCGGCAGAGACTCTCTACCGGTATGCGTTTGGCAGCCTGTTCCGTCTCGCTGCGTTTAACGGCGATCCTCACCCCGGCAACTACCTCTTTCGACCTGGTGGACAAATCACGTTCCTGGATTACGGACTCGTTAAACGATTCACACCCACCGAGGTCATTGACTTTGGGGACATGATCAAGAGCGTCGTACTGAAGCCGGACAAGGCCGAATTCCGATCAATTGTTGAACGAATCGGATTACTGCCAGCTGGTCTCGATGTGCCGGACGAGGCCGTGTTTGATTATCTCAAACACTTTTACGACTTCGTTCATGAAGACGGGGTCTACACAATCACCCCCGAATTCGGTTCCGAATCAATCCGAAGAATTTTCGACACGACGGGTCCATTCACGAAAATCCAGAAAGCGGCCAATGTCCCGCCGAGTTTCGTCGTGATCCAGCGGATCAATCTCGGCTTGTATTCGATGTTTGGAGAACTCAACGCGACGGGCAACTGGCGCCGGCTCGCCGAGGAGATTTGGCCATTCGTTGACGGTCCACCATCCACACCCATGGGTCTGGAAATCGAACGCTGGGCCCGCGATCGCCACCCCAATGCCAAGGGTGCGATGCTGTCCCGGTGAAAGATTCAGACTCCACATCCCTTACAAGCGCCCACGATCAATGGGTGGACCGGGATGCAGCTGTGGTGTGGCATGGCTTCACCCAAATGTCGACCTACGCGCAAAATCGGCCAATCATCGTCGACTACGCCGAGGGGCGAGAACTTATCGATGTCGACGGTTCGCGATATCTCGACGCGATCTCCTCACTCTGGGTCACGACCCTGGGACACCGAGTACCTGAGCTTGACGCAGCCGCACGAGAACAACTCGATCGCGTCGCGCATACAACCATGCTCGGCAACGGCAACCGCATCACGATCGAATTGGCCGAGGCACTTGCTCCCAAAGTTCCAGTGAGCGAGCCACATTTTCTTTTCGCGTCAGATGGTGCAGCTGCGGTTGAACAAGCGATCAAAATCGCGTTTCAGTACTGGACGAATCAGGGAATCACCGATCGCACCCGATACCTCACACTTGGCGGCGCCTATCACGGCGACACCATCGGAGCTATCTCAATCGGCGCTGGCGGTTTCGGAACTGACGTCTTTGACCCACTCCGATTCGACGTACTGCGCGCTCCGGGTTACGACGATCCAGGCTGGGCAGATACTGCGATCGCCATGATCAGTGCTCACGCCCACGAAATTGCTGCTGTCGTCATAGAGCCACTCGTCCAGGGCGCTGCTGGAATGTGGATCACAGACCCGGAATCTGTCGAACGAGTTGGAGACGCCTGCAGAGAACATGACGTCTTGCTCATTGTCGATGAAGTGGCAACCGGTTTCGGCCGAACCGGAGCACTGTTCGCCACAGAACAGTGTCGAATTCGCCCCGACATCATGTGTATCGGGAAGGGACTAACCGGCGGTTATCTCGCTATGGCAGCGACCATCGCGTCACGACGCGTGTATGACGCGTTCCTCGGTCCCGACCTCGGCGAAATGACGCTCTATCACGGTCATTCTTTTTCTGGAAACCCCCTTGCGGCAGCAGTCGCGCTTCGTCACCTCCAATTGTTTGAAGAACTCGACGTCCTCGCCAACGTCCGTGAACGAGCCGCCCAACTTCACCAGCGGCTTGAAGCCCTCACCAAGGGGAACTCCGCGATCAAAGAGATCCGCCAACATGGACTCATGGTCGGCGTGGAACTCGCGCCCCCTCAAGATGATCTGCGTTGGGGACGACGAGTATGTGCCGCGTCAGTAAACCGCGGTGTGCTCTTACGGCCTCTCGGCGACGTTGTCGTCCTCATGCCCATCCTCACCTCGACCGCCGAAGAGATCGACCGCATCGTCGACGTGTTGGACGCATCGATCAATGAGGTTTGCACTCAGTGAGCGGCAGTCATTCCGCCCACTGGTCCGAGTGGTTCGAATCACAAGCGACCGAGATCAGGGAAAGTGGTCGATGGCGCGCTCCGAGATCATTTGATGCTCTCGGAGCTGTTGGCGAACTCGAAGGGCGCACAGTGGTCTCGTTCGCGTCAAATGATTACCTCGGACTCACGACACATCCCGTCGTGCAAGCCGCCGCCATCGAGGCAACTACTCGTTGGGGATCTGGGTCAGGAGCATCGCGCCTCGTCGTCGGGTCGCGTCCAGTCCACCATGAACTCGAAGAAGCGATTGCACAATGGCGCGGAGCCAATGCCGCTGTTCTCTTCCCCACTGGATTCGCCGCCAACCTCGGTTTGCTTGCAACCTTGGGCGGCCCCGGTGTCGTGATCCATTCGGATGAACTGAATCACGCGTCAATCATCGATGGTTGTCGCATGGCCCGCGCAAATGGCGCGGCCGTTCACCGCTACCGGCATCTCGATCTCAACCATCTCGCAACCAACCTTGCTGCGAACGCTGGGGCACGTCAGGTTGTCGTCACCGACACCGTGTTCTCAATGGACGGCGATGTCGCCCCCATCGACAAACTCGCGTCGCTGTGTGCACAACACGATGCTCTTCTTGTTGTCGATGAAGCCCACGCAGTACTTGAACCTCCACCTGAGCCATTCGTCAATGGGGCACATGTTGTTCAGGTTGGAACCCTGTCGAAAACTCTTGGGGCGCTTGGCGGGTTCGTTGCCGGTCCCCGCTCACTCGTTGACCTTCTCGTCAACCGAGCACGCACCTACATCTTCACTACTGCCCCCAGCCCCGCCGATGCGGCGGCAGCACTTGCCGCAATCAGGGTTCTGCAATCGGGGGAAGGTGTCGCGCTTCAGCAACGACTGCGTCAACACATTGCGCGCGTCGCTCCTGGACACCCCTCTCCAATTATTCCGGTGATCCTGGGCGATGAAGCTTCAGCGCTAGCGGCCGCGCAGCAACTCCTTGAACTCGGACTCCTTGTGCCCGCCATACGACCGCCCACCGTCGCTATCGGATCAAGTCGACTGCGCATTGCGCTTTCGGCAGCCCATACTGACGAGCAGATTGCTGCACTTGTTGATGCCCTGCGCATGTTGGAGACGGACGGTGGACAATGACATTTGATGGACTGCGACCACAACGACTTGTCGTCGTTGTCGGCACTGGCACCGAGATCGGCAAGACCTACGTGACCGCCCGCCTTTTGCGCGATCTTCGTTCGAAAGGCATCGATGTTGCAGCCCGAAAGCCCGCTCAGTCATTTGGTCCTGAAGACCAAATCACCGACGCTCACTTTCTTGCCGACGCGTCGGGCGAGTCTCCGCACGACGTGTGTCCCCGTCACCGCTGGTATCCGATCCCCATGGCCCCGCCCATGGCTGCCGATGCACTTGCTCGTCCGCAGTTCTCTGTCGAGGACCTAGCCTCCGAAATTCAGTGGCCACTTCCCGCTCCCGCTGTCGCGTTCGTTGAATCTGCTGGAGGAGTTCGTTCACCGCTCGCGTCAGACGGCGATTCGATCAGCCTCATCGAAATTCTTCAACCCGACATCGTGTTGCTCGTTGCCGATGCGGGACTCGGGACAATCAATCAGATCATCCTGAGCCTTGAAGCAATAAACAGCGGCGCTCATGTTGCGACACCCATTGTGGTACTCAATCGCTTCGACCCCGCCGACGATCTCCATAAGCGCAATCGCGATTGGCTCACCGAACATCTTGAAGTCGATGTCCTTTCAAGCGTTCCATCGGTTTTGGCAAAGATCTCACCCCGCTAGGCCCGACTTCGTTCACAATCCACCACAGACTGCGTGCCCGATCAGGCGCACTGAGTCAGCCTCCGGTACGGTCCCACCTTCGACATGCGGTCACGTTCGGTGAGGGGGCGAAGCAATGATCAAAGCAACAGAACGATCAGCCCCCGCTTCGACCGATATCACTCTCACCGAAGCCGCCGAACAACTCGGCGTTCATTACATGACGGCGTACAAGTACGTTCGCACCGGACGATTGGCGGCCACCAAGGTTGGAGGAGGCTGGCGAATCTCCAGCGACGCGCTCCAGGAGTTTCTGTCCACTCCAACAACGCGCACTTCCGGTGAGCGTGTCGATTGGTCGGCGAGGCTTAGGGATCGTTTGACCGCAGGCGATGAAGCGGGATCTTGGAATGTGATTGAGGCATCGATGGCTTCGGGGCTCGCCCCAATGTCGGTATACCTCGATGTGCTCGCACCGGCACTCGCAGCCATTGGAGCCGCATGGGCCAACGGCGAAGTTTCAATCGCCGAGGAGCACCGAGCGACTGCCGTAACAAATCGCCTCATCGGACGTTTAGGTCCCCAGTTCAGTCGCCCGGGCCAAACACGCGGCACCATCGTCATTGGTGCAGTAGCCGGCGACCAACACGCAGTACCGATCGCAATGGCTGCTGACCTTCTTCGCGGACGCGGTTTCACAGTGATCGACCTCGGCGCCAATACCCCAGCTGAAACATTCGTCGATGCCGCAAACACCGCAGATCGACTTCTCGCTGTAGGAATCAGCTCAAGCACTGCAGGCGTTGATCACAACGTGATCGCCACTGCAGACGCTCTTCGAGATCAGGTCGGCTGCCCCATCGTGATCGGTGGACATGGCATCGAAGATGACGCGCGCCGCGCTCATGCCGACGCGATCACGAGTTCAGCCAATGACATGCTCGAGGCATTCGACCGCATTGCTCTGGACGCAGTCGAGAAGTAACTGATCAGGCCGGCGCCGGAGTCACCGCTGGTCGGCCCGCAAGGACTTCAACAATGTTCTCGCAGCACAGTCGGACCATGTCCCCACGAGCCAAGGTCGATGCCGAACCTAGATGCGGAGCCAACACAACATTGTCAAGCGTCAGCAGACCTTCGGTGATCTTTGGCTCAAATTCGTAGACGTCAAGGCCCGCCGCAGCGATTTGCTGAGCCCGAAGGACGTTTACCAACTCTGCCTCGTCGATCAGTGCGCCACGACCTGTGTTGACAAGCACTGCAGTCGACTTCATCAGACGAAAAGCACGTGCGTCGAACATGTGTCGGCTCTGATCATTCAGTGGGGCATGGAGCGAAATGAAATCGCTCCTCCGGAGAAGGTCATCGAGGGACACGAACTCGGCACCAAGCGATGTTTCAATCTCCGGAGAGACCTGATTGCGATTGAAATACACAACGTTCATGCCGAAGCCCTGGGCGCGACGTGCAACCGCTTGTCCGATCGCCCCCATTCCGACAATGCCGAGTGTTTGATGACGCAGGGGTTCGCCGAGCAGCTGTGTCGGTGCCCACCCTGTCCACTCCCCCGCTCGAACCAGACGTTCTCCGGCCCCAAGATTTCGGGCGGCAGCGAGCAGCAGTGCCCACGCAAGATCAGCGGTCGCATCAGTGAGGACGCCCGGAGTCGTTGTGACTTCGACGCCGCGCTGACGGGC